>NZ_JAKUFT010000051.1:0-35503 GCF_022663605.1 Bacillus cereus group sp. BfR-BA-01379 | reverse complement strand
AATAAATAATATTACTTTCTTATCTGTTTATGAAGACCATGAAGTTGCGGAAATGCAATTTCATGGTTTTTTACTATTTAATTCCTACGGTACTCAAGTTTATAATCTTTGTTAACAAAGAGTTGGAGTGTTTGATAATAAATAGAATAAATTATTTTAGAAAGGATGGTTCTCTTATAAGAGGTTTCCTAAAAGTAGATATATAGATACTATAACTCTAATAAGGCAGTCTCAGTTTTTTTAATTTGGTGGAAATGATGGAGGAATGAGAAATAGCATTGACTCATACTACAATTATGTGTTGGGTTCATTAATATAGACCGGGGTTGAGAAAAGAATTGGGTTTTATCTTAAAGGAACGATTCATGGAGAGTAGATGACATGGTGGATATAAGGATAATGGATGTATTTATATCTTGCTATTAATTTTGAAGAGAATACGATTTTTTATTTAGGTAAAAATGGAAAAAATGTGGATGTGGAGCGGATTTTTAAGAAAGTGTTGCACTCTTTTTATATTTCTACGCCTCGTGTGATTACTGCGAAAGGACAAACAACAGATGCCATTAGTATTCGATTTATATTGTGGAATAAGTTCATTATTTTGTTAAAAAGTGTGTGTATTATTAAAATTTTATCGAACGACTATGGCTATATTGCCTGATATAGGAGTGATATGGAGGGGGAAAAAACAAATAAATTTACGGATTCAGTTTGTATATGTATCGATTAACTGCTTGGATTAGTGGGAAAAAGAATTTACTATAAACTTTTATTTTTTATAATTTTTGTTTATTATTTGCATCACAACCTTAATATTGCTTTATTCAATATGTGTATGCTAGTTTTAGCTACCTTCGCTTTGATAAAGCTATATGAGCAGAGAGAATTTTAAAAGGTGCCCTATAAAAGGCACCTTATTCAATAACGACAATATGAAAGTAAAAGTTTATAAACAGAGAGGCTATTCGGTACAACATCTTTTGGAGTATGTAATATAAAGCTGAAAATGATAACGAGAATGAGAAAGAAGAAAAATAAAAATAGGATCTGTTTATGTATAGAATTTTGCATATTATTCACTCCTTTTTTAGGTAGTATGTCCAAAAGAAAGGAGTGTATGAAGAATTTTAGGAGGGGAGAATGATGAACAAAAGAAAATGGTTATATAGAATAGGGATATTTTTATTTTCGATCGGTCTCGTATTAGCAAATTTCTATTCAGATATACCATCACCATTTCCTAATTTGCATAAAGGGATTGGTATCAGTATTGTCATAGTTGGTCTTCTTTGTCTTATCACATCAAACTTCTACAGAAATTCCGAATGAATATAAAAAAGGACAGTTACTCTTTTTCTGAAGTACTGTCCTTTTTACATAATGTATTCCATAGTTTGGCGATACTCCATATAATGACGATTGTAATGGAGGCAATAATAGACCAAGCAATAGATGCAATTTCAAGTGCCATGTTAGGAAGAAATGTAAGAATGGATACGACTCTATGAAACAACCATTCTATTATATGAAAACTGATTTGCAGTAGAATGACAATCCCGAGTGTAATCCATGCTAACATTTGTTTTCCTTTTTCTTTCCACATGACATTCACCTCACGTTAGCTTAATAGTTTTAAGCCAACAGCGCCGCATAGAATGCAGCTTAAGAAGGCAAGTCGACGCCAATCCGCTGATTCACGGAAAATAAGAATACCTAGAAGTGCACTTCCGGCAGTTCCGATTCCAGTCCAAATCGCGTAAGCAGTTCCCATCGGTAATGTGTCCATCGCAAGAGATAAGAAGAAGAAGCTTACGCCGAAGTTAGCGATTAAAATAACTTTTGGTGCCCAGCCTTTCTTTTCAGTGGCTACTTTCATAAAGAGTACACCAATAATTTCACAAATACCAGCTAGAATTAAAAATACCCAAGCCATTTTATGCGGCCTCCTTCGCTTCTTTTTCTTCTGTTACTCGTTTTAGACCAATTACGCCGAAGAAGATTAAGCCGATTAATAAAACTTTTACAATAGAGAAAGGTTCTCCGAAGATGAAAATCTCTGTCAGAACGATCCCTCCAGCTCCAATTCCTGTAAAGACAGCATATACAGTGCCGACAGGTAAATCTTTGTAAGCTCTAAATAATAAGACGAAACTAATTGTAATTAATAATGCAACGCCAGCCCATTCAAGTGGTGCCTCCGCGTGTTTTAGTCCAATGACCCAAAAGATTTCAATAATACCAGCTATGATTACATAAATCCAAGCCATATGTCATTTCTCCTTCCTACCAGTCGTTAGGTAAAGGGCTTAAAAACGACGCATTGCAAAGGAGCAATCCGTCAGTTTGAAAGGCCTCGCCAAAATACTTGCCAAGAGGCGTTTAAACGAGTCTCAAAGCGATTTAAACCTGCAAATAGTAGCTCAACCATAAGTCCGTCTAGTAAGCATAGAAAAGCTTCTAGAGCGTCTTCTACTTCAATGTTATGCAGTTCACTTTGCTCGTTTGCCCGTTTAAATATAGGGAATAAAAGTTTTCCGACGTTCTCAATGTGTGTATTCGCTTTTTCGATAATTTGTTCGCGAAATGCATCGGGCGGAAAATAAGAAGTTCGTAACCAAAACATTGATTCTTCGCTTTCACCAAATCGTTTTGCATAGCCCTTTAGTAACTGTAAGAGCGATTCTTCAGTAGACGAATTTGAAAAATTTTCGATATCGTCTGTGAAGCTTTGTAAATCTTTTTGAAGAGCGGATTCTAAGCATATAAAATAAAGCTCTTCTTTTCCTTTAAAGTGTGCGTAAATCGATGGTTTTTTAATCCCGACTTCTTGAGCAATATTTGCTAATGAAGTTCCTTCGTAGCCGTAGCGTGCGAAATGAGAAAGTGCTACAGCTTTAATGCGGTTTGCTGTCATTTTCATCCCCTACCTACCGTTCGTTAGGTTTATTATATGAGATGGGAAATATAATGTCAATAGGGGAAGAGCTGAAAAAGAGCGCTATAGGTAACGCTCTTTTTTAGACAGTATCTCGCTCAATTAAGTGGAATGAAAGCTCTTCTGCGTTCCCGGCAATTTGCTCGCTTTGGATCTGTTTATGGAATAAAGAAAAAGCATGTGAGCCCATTGTAAGGCCAGGATGCTCAATTGTTGAAATTTCTAATGCCTTTGAAATTTCATGATTATCAAATCCAAGGATAGCAAGTTCTTCAGGGACTCGAATGCCATGTTTTCGCGCCTCTGTTAATAAACCAGCTGCAACTTGATCATTCGCTGTGAAAATAGCGGTTGGACGATTTTTCATGTTTAAAATGCGATGAAGTATTTTTGCACCATCCTGCATCGTATAGCACTGATGAAAGATCCAATCTGGATGTACCGTTTTACCTTCGTTATGAAGCGTATCAGCAAATGCTTTTTCGCGCTCCATAGAATTGGCGCTTGTTTTTCTTGCTAAACAGATTCCGATTTTTTCATGGCCTTTACTTAGTAAATAGGAAGTGCCGAGACGGAAGCCTTCATAGTGATCTACGTAGACGGATGAAATGAGGGGGTGGTTCATCTTTTCACATGAAATAATAGGGGCAAATTTTGCGAAAGGTTCAATTTGTTCCCAAGAACTCGTTCGAGAGCAAATAATCATTCCGTCGAATTGTTTCATTTTCATCATTTCAAGAACACGAATCTCTTCGGGGCTATCGTAATTCGTTTGACATAAATTAATATGATATCCAGCTGCTAACGCTTCGTTTCCGATGCCTTCAATAATGGTACTGAAGTATGGGAGGTTAATGAAAGGGAGCATAACCCCGATTGTATAGGTTTTTCCCTTTATTAAATGAATAGCATTTATATTTTTGGCATAGTTCAATTCTTCAACAGCATCTAGAACACGCTTACGTTTTTCTTCTTTTACGTAAGGGTGATTATTAAGGACGCGGGAAACAGTTGATATGGATACACCAGCGGTTTTTGCAATTTGTTTTATATTGGCCATATGTATCACCTCTTTCCCCTATTATAAAGGGAAAATAATAAGAATGAAAAAATCTTGACCTGAAAAGCTTTTCACAAACTATGTTATAAACATGACTTCTGTTATTCGCGTAACCTTTTTATTTGGGCGTGAGAATGATGGGGGTCTTTTTTGCGTCTATAAAAGAGTTTTTGTCAAAATGTGTGAGAATAACGTGGAAAGTTTTCAAAGGGGGAGTTTGTTAATGAAGCGAATATGAATAGCATACAAAGTGAAACTTTAATGAGTCGGGCATTAACGCTTTATTCATAAAGAGAGCGGTATGAAGAAAGGGCGGAAACAAATTGAAAAAAAGAATCATTTGTTTCGTGTTTTCTAGTCTAGTGCTAAGTTCATGTTCGTTTCAGCAAACGATGCAAGAAGAAAAAAACTTTGTGGGAACAACAGGGGGAGCTATGGATCGTGTTACGGATCCAATTCCGCTGAAGGAGCTTCCAAAATATTTTCCAGTGAAATTTAAAGTTCCGGCGTTTTTACCGTATGACATTACGAGTGATGTGAAGGGGGAAGTCAGAACGATTGGAAAAAAGAACACGGTTTTGATGATTAAATATAAACAGCGGGAGCCGGGGAGAAATGAGTACATTGAGTTAAATGTTGCGAACTTTCCTTATAGTTTTCCGGATCTCGTGGAAGAGAAGCGATTTCAAGAACAAATGAAATTGAATAATGGAGCACTCGCTTATTTTAAAAATAAGGATGATTCTGAGCGAGGAGACGAATTTGCCACGCTTATCTGGAAAGAGAAAGGACTTGAATATCAGATTTTGTATCGTAATGCACAAGAGAATGATAAAGATGTGATTAAGCAAAATTTATTATACATTGCGAATAATATGGAATGAAAAAACTAGCTGAATCATTCAGCTAGTTTTTGTATGTTATTATTTCTTTTTAATTTTCCCAGTCCACGTTTTGAATCCACCTTGTAATTGGTAGAAATCTTTGTAGCCTTGTTTCTTTAAGTATTGAGCCGCACGACCAGTACGGAATCCGCTTTGGCAGTATAAGTAAACTGGTTGATCTTTACGAAGTTCTTTATGACGAAGGCGAATTTGTGATAACGGAATGTTACGTGCGCCTAAAATATGCCCTGCAGTATATTCGTCTGCTTCGCGAATATCGATAAGCTGTGCTTTACGGTAGCCAGCGCGAAACTCTTCTTCTGAAAGTGTTTTAATTAATTTTTTCTGATAGAAATACATCCATACAGTGTAGCCGATGAACGCTACGATTACGGCTAATAAAATAATCCAAGTTGTTGACACGGTTCTATCGCTCCCTTTTTTCTTATCCTACTTTCAATATTATAATGCCCGTATGTATTTATGCAACAGATTCATTTGCATAATAAGAAGAAATTTCGTATTCTTTCACAAATTTTGTCGAATTTGGTAGACTAGAGAATGTGAAAAATAATTGGTTATATGAGGTGCAGGATGGGAAAAGAAAAATGGTGTTATATTAACTCTGGTCAATGTTCACCGGCATTTAATATGGCGTTAGATGAATGTTTATTAAATTGGCAAAGTGAAAAGAAAATGCCACCAACCATTCGTTTTTATGAATGGGAAGTACCAACATTAACAGTTGGGTATTTCCAGCGTGTTGAAAAAGATATTAATATGGATGTAGTTAACGAAAAGCAATATGGATTCGTTCGTCGTCAAACAGGCGGCAGGGGTGTACTACATGATAAAGAATTAACTTACAGTGTTATTGTGTCTGAAGATCATCCAAATATGCCAAAAACAGTTACAGAAGCGTATCGTATTATTTCGCAAGGTTTATTAGACGGTTTTAAGGCATTAGGATTAGAAGCGTATTATGCAGTTCCAAAAACGGAAGCAGACCGTGAAAATTTAAAAAATCCACGTTCAGGCGTATGCTTTGATGCACCGTCTTGGTATGAAATTGTAGTAGAAGGAAGAAAAATCGCAGGTAGTGCTCAAACACGTCAAAAAGGTGTGATTTTACAGCACGGATCGATTCCGTTAGAAATAGATTTAGATGAATTATATGATTTGTTTTTATTCCCGAATGAACGTGTAAAAGAGCGTATGAAGAGTATGTTCTCTTCTAAAGCGGTAGCAATTAATGAATTAACAGACCGTACGTTTACAATCGAACAGTTAATTAAAGCGTTTGAGGTTGGGTTTGAAAAAGGATTGGATGTAGAGCTTGTTCCGTATGAATTAACAGAAGAACAGTTACATGAAGTGCAAACATTAGCAAAAGAGAAGTATGAAAGTAAGGAATGGAATTATAAAAAATAAGAGGTGGCAATTGCCACCTCTTATTTTTTTATAGTAAATTAAGTACTTTTTCTACTTTGATTCCTTTATCTTGTAAAGAACGAAGGCGATTTACAACGTCCATAATTTCTTTGTCGAATGTAACGCTAATACCTTGGCTTTGTAGTTCTTGTTTTAAGCTTTCAATAGAATCATCTATGTCGATGCCAAGCTCGTAATCTTGACAAACTTCAATTGTCTTTTTCACGAGTTTCACATAATTTTCTTGTAGTTTTGTATTTGTTTCAGTCAAAGCAGGTTGCTTCGGTTTTGCAGGCGCAACCGGTGCTGTCTCTTGCTTTGTAACTGGAGTTGGTACTGCTTTTTTCACAGGTGCTGGAGTAGATAATTCCACAGCTGCTTCTACACTTACTGGCTTCGGCGTTGGTACCGGAGTAGGTTTAGGTGCTACAGGTGTTTCTACTCGCGTAACAGGTTTTTGAGCAGGTGTAACTGCTTTTGGAGCTTCTACAACTACTTCTTTTTTCGGAGTAGGTTCTACAACTGTTTCTTCTTGCTCAGCAGCTTCTTTATTTTCTTTGCTCCACATAACGCGTTCAACTTCTAGAGAAACATTGTTTTTGTTCATCGCTGTTAATGTAACTTTACCAACTTCAGCGTTCCCAGTGAAATCAACAATTTTATAAATAACACTCTTGTTCCAATCCACGTTTCCGCTCAAAAATAATTCTTCGTTACATTTCGGCGTTAAGCCCTCGATTTTAATTTCTGCGTTTACACCGTTTTCACTATATACCATAATTAGCGAAGCATTTACATCTTCGTCTGCTAACATTAGTTCACGTACCATTTTGCCGGTGCGTACTTGCGTTTTCTTCTTAACTGACATCTAATTTCTCCTCTCAAAAATTCAGTAATAATAAAAAAATCGTATAACGAAAAATAATTGCTCACGAAGATTTATGATACCGATAATAAAAGCATCACGTCAACAATTAACTTTAATTATTTTGCATTTTTCTTATTTTCTTTATGAAATTTTTCAATTTGTAAAATTAGACAGAAGAAAAACAGCCTTTTGAAAGGCTGTTAAAAATTTGATTTTTTATATAGTAATTTATATAAAACAAAAAATAAGATAGCAATTAAGGCATTTTGCCAAAATGTTAAATGATAAATGAGATAAGGTTGCTTTTTAAAATAAACATGTAAAAATACAGAGGCGCAAAATGGAGTAGCGAACGTAAATCCAAATAGAATTCTTCTTTTCCAAGTCGTTTTTTGATCAAAGGAGTAACGTTTTAAAAAATACAAAATAAGCAGTATTCCTAGAATAATGAGTGAAACAGACAAAATGGTTCCAGGGACACTAAAAGCTGGAGTGAAGTGTTCCGTATTCTTTCCAAAAGTTAAAATAAAAAATGAAACGATTGCATCGATTCCAAACTGTATAGCAAGAAGTAAACTAATAGCAAAACCGATTAAAGAAGTTTTTTCTAACTTTGTTTGGGTTGGTAAAGCTGATATAAGTTCATTGCAATAAGATTGTAAATCGTTACCGAAAATGTCGTAAGCACTTTTATTTTCTGCTTGTGCTTCGATGAGATGATCTAATATTTCTAGTAACAGTTCCTCCATTTGTTGCTGAGGTACATTTGATATTCGAAGATATACTAACATATCACCATAAGCAGCTTCGTTTTCAGGTGTTAAGAGTTCTCGTTTTTTATTGTTTAATTCAACCATGTCTTTAGCTTTCATTCCTATCACTCCCCTTGTAATAAGTTGTTTACGGTTGTTGAAACCATTCCCCAGCTTTGTTTAAATTCTTCAAGCTGTTCTAATCCTTTATCGGTTACGTGATAATATTTACGTTTTGGACCGAGTGAGGAGGCTTTTAATGTTCCTTCAATCAACTTTTCTTTTTGCATACGTAACAATAACGGATATATGCTTCCTTCGCTTACGAATGTAAATCCGTGTTTATTTAATTTTGTACTCAGTTCATATCCGTACACTTCTTCTTGTGAAATGATGTATAGGATGCAACCTTCGAGCACACCTTTTAACATTTGGCTGTGCATGATTTCACCACCTTTTATTCAGGTAACTTGCGTTGCAAGGTAGCTGATATCCAAATTATAACATCCAGTAACTTGCAACGCAAGTTACTGACGTGGAAAACTTTTATGAGTTTTAATTTTTCAACATTCCCCATACTAACGAGAGGAGGGAAACGTATGAAACCATTTATGCCAAAACTCGTTTACTTTGAACCGAAGGCACTTGAATATCCGCTTGGAAAAGAGCTGTATGAGAAGTTTACGAAGATGGGATTAGAAATTCATGAAACGACATCTCATAATCAAATTAGAAATTTGCCAGGTGAAAATGATTTGCAAAAGTATCGTAATGCAAAGGCAACGCTTGTCGTTGGGGTTAGGAAGACATTAAAGTTTGATACGTCAAAACCGTCAGCTGAATATGCAATCCCGCTCGCAACGGGGTGTATGGGGCATTGTCATTATTGTTATTTGCAAACGACACTTGGGAGTAAGCCTTACGTTCGCGTGTATGTTAATCTTGATGAAATATTTGAGAAGGCAAAGCAATATATGGATGAAAGAGCACCTGAAATAACAAGATTTGAAGCGGCTTGTACATCAGATATCGTTGGGATTGATCATTTAACACATGCATTAAAGCGGGCGATAGAATTTATTGGAGAAAGTGAATACGGGCGTTTACGTTTCGTTACGAAATATTCGCACGTGGATCATTTGTTAGATGCAAAACATAACGGGAAAACTCGTTTCAGGTTTAGTATTAATTCACGGTATGTGATTAAAAATTTTGAACCAGGGACATCACCGTTTGAAGAACGAATTGAAGCCGCTCGTAAAGTAGCAGGAGCGGGTTATCCACTTGGCTTTATAGTTGCGCCACTTTATATGCATGAAGGATGGGAAGAAGGATACCGTGAACTATTTGAGCGACTGTACAATGCGCTAAAAGATTTGTCGATACCGAATTTAACGTTTGAATTAATTCAACATCGCTTTACAAAACCGGCAAAAAAGGTCATTCAAGAGCGTTATCCGAATTCGAAACTTGAAATGGATGAAGAGAAGCGTAAATATAAATGGGGACGATACGGAATCGGGAAATACGTATATAAAAAAGATGATGCGGAAGTATTAGAAGAAACAATAAGAGGTTATATACATGAGTTTTTTCCTGATGCAGAAATACAATACTTTACTTAAGAAGAGTCTGTATACAAATACAGATTCTTTTTTGTTTTATATATTTAGGCTTGTTTTCAACTTGTCACGTTATTCTTTCTGGTGTATCATTTTATTGATTGCTTCGTACGGAATGAGCAAAATGAAATTGGATGGAGGAAACCGATGCCTACCCCTAGTATGGAAGATTATATTGAACAAATTTATTTGTTGATTGATGAAAAGGGTTATGCCCGCGTATCTGATATTGCTGAAGCGCTGAGTGTACATCCATCCTCTGTAACAAAAATGGTGCAAAAATTAGACAAAGATGAATATCTAATTTATGAAAAATATAGAGGGCTTGTATTAACATCAAAAGGTAAAAAAATCGGAGAACGTCTCGTATACCGTCATGACTTGCTAGAGCAATTTATGCGTATTATCGGTTTGGATGAAAGCAAGATTTACAATGATGTAGAAGGAATTGAACATCATTTAAGTTGGGAAGCAATTGACCGCATCGGTGATTTAGTGCAATACTTTGAACAAGATGAGGTTCGAGTGGAAACACTTCGTGGTGTTCAAAAAGCAAATGAAGAGAAAAGTAATTAAGGGGAACGTATGTCGTTTCCTTTTTTATTTCAATCGAAAAGGATGGGAGAATTATGAAAGCAATTATTTTTGATTTTGATGGATTAATTGTGGACACAGAGACAATATGGTTTCACTCTTTCAGAGACGCCGTTCGTGAGTATGGCGGGGAGTTACCCTTAGAGGAATTTGCAAAATGTATTGGAACGACAGATGATGTACTATATGCATATTTAAATGAGCAATTAAAAGAGAAGTTTAACAAGGATGCATTAAAAGAAAAAGTGAAAACTTTACATAAAGAGAAAATGAAAATACCAGAAGCTCGTGACGGGGTAAAAGAATATTTAGAGGAAGCGAAAGAAATGGGATTGAAAATCGCATTAGCTTCCAGTTCATCTAGAGAATGGATTATTCCTTTTTTGGAAGAGCTACAAATTCGAGATTATTTTGAAGTCATTAAAACGAGAGACGATGTTGAAAAGGTAAAACCGGATCCAGCACTTTATCGAATTGCGATAGAAGATTTAGGGATCGATCCGTCTGAAGCAGTTGTATTTGAAGACTCGTTAAACGGATTGAAGGCAGCGATTGCAGCAGGATTAAAGTGTGTCGTAGTACCTAATGATGTGACACGGAACTTACCTTTTGAAAATCATCACCTTCGAATTGAAAGTATGAAAGATAAAAGTTTGAAAGAAGTACTGCAAAATATAAAAAAAGACCGTATTTCCTAAAAGGAAGCACGGTCTTTCTTTTTTGTTTTTTTACCTTCAATGACAGTTAAATGAGATTGTTTTCTTTTTCGCTTCAAAGTGGAAGGAGTGCCTTTTTTCCCTTTGTCATTAGAAGCGTTTGATTTAAATAATGAATTGCTTAGGGGTGCTACATTTTGTTTCCCATGTTTGCGGTTCGATTGTTTTGCAGCACGCTTATAAGAGCTTTGCGAATTTGCAGAACCACTAGAGTTTGTAAACATTTTGTAGAGTAAATAAAAGATACCAACGACAGCCAACATGATACCAATATTTCTTAACACTCCCATTGGGTCTGTAATGACAGATGAAACAAGGCCGAATATTGCTAATCCGATAATAAGCACAAATATAGCGAAAGTAAACGAACGACCGTTCATAAGGGACACCTCCTAAAAACATATATTAAAAATAGTATATTAACGATGAGGAAAGGAGTTGAACACCATTTTTAAATAATTATTGTTTGTTTTCTAAACGTAATAATTCTTCAAACGATGCAATGGCTACTTCCACTTGATCATCTGTTGGTTCTTTCGTTGTTAACAGTTGCAGCCATAATCCGGGATATCCAAGTATGCGTAATACTGGAATATCGCGTAATCGATTTGTAAATTGTAACACTTCGAAAGAAATGCCGAGAACGACTGGAATTAATAAAATTCGGTTTACGACTCTGGCCCAAAGTGGATCTGTAGGGACAAGGAAATAAACAAACATGCCAATAATGACTGTAAATATAATAAAGCTACTGCCACAGCGATAATGAAGGCGAGTTTGTTTTTGTACATTTTCTACAGTCATTGGAAGGTTATTCTCGTAGGCATTAATTACTTTATGCTCCGCACCATGGTACTGAAATACCCGCTTAATAAGTGGGGTTAAAGAAATAAAGTATATATAGCTCAATAATAGCATGAGCTTAATGACACTTTCGACAATGATTTGCCCTGTATGTGAGGGGAAAATCGGTCTCGTTAATTCAGCTAGTAGTGCAGGAACTGCTGTGAAAATGACTTTACCAAATATGAAAGATAAAACACCAACTGCTGCAACTCCTAATACCATCGTTAATTTCGATTGTTCTTCTTTGTGATTTGCAATTTGTTCGTCGTCTTCTGGGTGGACATCAAATCGTTCTGAAGCAAAGTTTAAATGTTTTGCTCCGTTCGCACTTGCATCCACAATAGCGGCAATACCTCGTAAAAATGGAATTTTTTTCAGGATAGATAATGCTTTATTACGAACGCGTGGTAATCGATAAAATTCAATCGATTTATCTTTACGACGAACCGCTGTAACAGTATATTCTCTACCGCCAAACATAACTCCTTCTATGACTGCTTGCCCGCCATATATTTGTTTTGACTCTTCTGCCATGTTAACACCAACCTGTATTTGTTTCTCTCTTATGTAGAAAAAGAGGCAATTGTCATACTGGGTTCTGTCATTTTGAAATAAGACAATCACCGAGTTTCCTTTATTTTATCGACAAATACAAGTATATGACAAGGGAAAATGTTACGAGAGTCGGACATTTCTTATTCTTTTTATAGACAAATTTCGCAGTATTTAAACATGGTTCAAAATAGTTTCGGGCATACTATTGAGCGGAGGTGTCGATGTGAGTCAAGAACAATTAGGAACAAGGAATTTTGTGCAAATTGGTTTATTTGGTGGAGTCTTTTGGGGAGGGATATGGTATTTCCTTCATATATTTTCATTTACGGAAGCGGGACCGAACTATTTACTTTTACCATTTGCCTTTGGAAGCTGGAAGGAAGGGGTATGGGGCAATGTGTCAGGAATTGTTTGTATGGGACTACTTTCGATTTTAATTGCCTTTTTGTACAAAGCGTTTTTGGTAAAGTTTGAGGGAATTCTTCCAGGGATGATTTACGGTTTATTTTGGTGGGCGTTACTATTTTTCGGAATGGGATTAATAGCGCCTGCTATTAAAAGTGCACTCCATTTACCGAAAGAAACGATTGTGACGACGATATGCATTTTTATATTATATGGTGTGTTTATAGCATACTCTGTTTCCTACGCCGTAAATACCAATAAGGCCGAGCGTGAAGGGGAAGAGAAGACAAACTATTCAAATAAGTAACTCCTATGTTAAAATGTTGTATAGACATTTAATATTAAGGAGTTTTAAGCATATGAAAAAGGTACTCCTCGTAAACGGTCCTAACCTAAATCGCCTCGGTGTCAGAGAGGTAAATGTATATGGAAAGGGCACGCTAGCGACACTTGAAGCAGATATGAAGCAAGAAGCAGAAACAATGGGAGTGGAGTTAGAATGTTTCCAATCGAATCATGAAGGTGCGATTATCGATCGTATTCATGAGGCGGAAGATATATATGAAGGGATCATTTTAAATCCTGGAGCATTTACGCATTATAGCTATGCGATTCGAGATGCAATTGCGAGCATTTCGATTCCTGTTATTGAAGTACATATTTCAAACATTCACCAGCGTGAGTCGTTCCGTCATGAATCTGTGACGGCAGCTGTTTGTGCAGGACAAATTGTTGGATTTGGTTTTTATGGCTATAAGTTAGCGTTATTTGCATTAATGGAGAAATTGAGGGAGGCATAAAGTAATGGAGAAAATCGAAAGAGTAAGAAGTGCATTTGATGAGGCTGGTATTGACGGTATTTTGTTAACAAATGAACATAGTCGTAGATATATGGCTAACTTCACAGGAACAGCTGGTGTTGTACTGATTTCGAAAAATCGTGCTCAATTTATTACAGACTTCCGTTACGTAGAGCAGGCTACTAAACAAGCTGTTGGATATGAGATTGTACAGCATGCAGGATTAATTATTGATGAAGTTGCAAAGCAGGTGAAGGAACTAGGAATTCAAAAGCTTGGCTTTGAGCAAGATACTCTTACATATAGTTCTTATTCAGCGCATAAAGAAGCGATCGATGCTGAATTTATCCCAACTTCTGGGCTTGTAGAAAAGTTACGCTTGATAAAGACTGATTCAGAGATTAAGATATTAAAGGAAGCTGCACAGATTGCAGATGCTGCCTTTGAACATATTCTATCATTCATTCGCCCGGGAGTATCTGAAATTGAAGTGTCAAATGAACTTGAATTTTTCATGAGAAAACAAGGAGCAACATCTTCTTCGTTTGATATTATCGTTGCCTCAGGTCTTCGTTCGGCATTACCGCACGGCGTGGCATCTGAAAAAGTGATAGAAACAGGAGATTTCGTTACATTAGACTTCGGCGCTTATTACAAAGGATATTGCTCTGATATTACTCGTACGATTGCAGTTGGTGAACCATCTGATAAATTGAAAGAAATTTATAATATCGTTTTAGAAGCACAACTACGTGGTGTGAACGGTATTAAAGCTGGTTTAACAGGCCGTGAAGCGGATGCGTTAACGCGCGATTACATAACTGAAAAAGGATATGGTGAATACTTCGGACACTCTACTGGTCATGGAATCGGTCTTGAAATCCATGAAGCACCAGGTTTAGCGTTCCGTTCTGATACAGTTCTTGAACCAGGTATGGCTGTAACAGTAGAACCAGGTATTTATATTCCAGGTATTGGCGGCGTACGTATTGAAGATGATATCATTGTAACAAGTGAAGGTAATGAAGTAATTACGAAATCACCAAAAGAACTTATTATTTTGTAATACACAGGAGGATTTTTTTACATGATTTCAGTAAACGATTTTCGTACAGGTTTAACAATTTCAGTGGATAATAGCCTTTGGCAAGTAATGGATTTCCAACACGTAAAGCCAGGTAAAGGTGCTGCATTCGTTCGTTCTAAACTACGTAACCTTCGCACAGGATCTGTTCAAGAGAAAACATTCCGTGCAGGTGAAAAAGTAGAAAAAGCACACATCGAAAACCGTCGTATGCAATACTTATACGCAAGCGGTGAGTCTCACGTATTTATGGATAACGGAACTTATGAGCAAATCGAACTTGGTGAAAAACAAATCGAGCGCGAACTTAAATTCCTAAAAGAAAACATGGAAGTATCTATTATGACATACCAAGATGAAGTACTTGGTGTTGAACTTCCAAACACAGTTGAATTACAAGTTACAGAAACAGAGCCAGGTATTAAAGGAGATACAGCTTCTAACGTAACAAAACCAGCTACATTAGAAACTGGTCTTGTTGTACAAGTACCAATCTTCATTAACGAAGGCGAAATGCTTATCATCAACACTGGTGAAGGTAAATACGTTTCTCGTGCATAGTAGAAAAGCACTCGTGATTATCACGAGTGCTTTTTTCTATAGGAAATAGGGTAGATAATAAATCCCTGTTATAACAAAGCTAACTAAGACAAGTGAAAGGGTACCCATAATATAGGGAGTCAAAACAATTTGAAATGGTTTTATCTCGCCAGTTTCAACGCCAGCCAGTGTTTTACTGATTGCATGATCTGTAATGTTGTTTCTATGATTACTCATAATAATTAGCCACGTAATTGCAAATATCGCTAAACTACCAAGGAAAAAGGCCTCCATAAATGACCAACTGACCAATAATGAAAAAAGATAAATAAGAGCTAATTCTACTACAATTGTTAAACTAATTTTTAATACCTTCATATTTTACCCCCTCATTTTGTACATATAGCTAGCGAGATGACTTTAGTTCTGTCTCTCGTGCTGCATCGTCTATACCCCTTTTAAATTAAATATACCATAATATACCATTAAATAATACGAATATTCTGATTGTGTAAAGGCGTTAGATAAAAATTATGTTTTTACTTCTGAAATAGACAACCCTTGCATATGGTTGTACAAATATACTCTTTTGTAGCAGACAGCACTAGTAACCGTTATGGGAGAAGGTGGGAGAATGAAACAGTGGCTAGCGGCAATGGAAACATCCGTGCTCGTAATGGGGTTACTTCGGTTGTTTTCAGGCAGCGCGGAAATATTCGCCGCTTTGCTTATGCTTTATGTGAATGATGCGAAGAAAGCATTGTTTATAAATGGTATGTTGGCGTTTGTTGGACCGACCGTATTAATTTTAACAATGACAATAGGTATAGCGAGTGTGGCAAGTGAGATTTCTTTTTTGAAACTCTTTTTTCTAGCACTTGGAATTGGCTGCATTTTTATCGCGTTGTTGAAATAGTAAGTCGAGTATAGTGGGGAGAAGCTGATGAAAGAAGTATTAGAAGTTTTACCGAAAACGATGAAGCAGCTAGTGGAAAGTTGTAAGTGGTGCGATGCTCTAGAGGAAATTCGTGTTCGAATTGGAAGACCGCTAGAGTGTATTGCTCATGGCGAAGTGTTTTTCTATGACTATATCGTTACGGCAGAGGATGCCATTTACTTATTGAATAAGTTAAGTCAATTCTCAATTTATACGATGGAAGAGGAATTAAAACGTGGGTATGTGACACTTCGAGGAGGACATAGAATCGGCTTAGCGGGAAAAGTCATTACAGAAAAAAGCGAAGTGAAAATGATTCGAGATGTCTCTTCCTTTAATATTCGTATCGCTCGTCAAAAAATAGGAATTGCTGAACCACTTTTGCCGTATTTGTATGAATCACGATGGTTAAACACGATGGTTATTGGCCCGCCGCAAACGGGGAAAACAACACTTTTAAGAGATGTAGCACGTTGCATGAGTCAAGGTGTAAGTGCTTCGAACATTCCTTCTTGTAAAGTTGGAATTGTAGACGAACGGTCAGAAATTGCAGGCTGCGTGAAAGGTATTCCGCAATATGACTTTGGAGCGCGAGTAGATGTGTTAGACGCATGTCCAAAAGCTGAAGGAATGATGATGATGATTCGTTCTATGAGTCCAGATGTTTTGATTGTAGATGAAATTGGACGTAAAGAAGATAGTGAAGCAATTATGGAGGCGGTGCATGCAGGGGTTCAGCTTTTTATAAGTGCACATGGATTTTCTTATGATGATGTTGTGAAACGTCCATCACTAAAAGCGGTGCTGGAGCTCGGTATATTTGATAGGTTTGTGGAGCTATCAAAAGCAAGAGGGCCAGGAACAGTTATGCAAGTGAAAGATAAATATGGAAAATCGGTATTGCCTCATAGAAAGGCTGAGGGCGTATGGTAAAAATATTTGGTGCAGTGTTAATCGTTGCGGTCAGCACCTTTTTCGGCTTTTCATACGCGAAAAAATATAGTGAGAGGCCGCGGCAACTTAGATTATTAAAAGCGGCACTTCAATCATTAGAGGCAGAAATTATGTATGGGCATACACCTTTGTCTGAAGCCGCCGAGCGATTAGTGAAACAAATGCCGAAGCCGTTAAATTGGATATTTCAAAGTTTCGCTAGAAGGCTAGAAAGCGGAGAACAAACAGTAAGAGAAGCTTGGATAGATAGTTTGAAAGAAAATTGGAAGTTAACAGCATTTCAACAAACTGAGTACGAGATTTTGCAGCAATTTGGCGAAACGCTCGGGCAACATGATCGTGAATCACAACAAAAACATATACGCTTATGCATTACACATTTAGAGAGAGAAGAAGAAGAAGCAAAAGCGTTACAACTGCAATATGAAAAAATGATTAAGAGCTTAGGGGTACTAGCGGGGCTACTTATCGTAATTTTACTGCTATAGGGGGGAGAAAGGCGATGTCCATTGATGTTGGATTAATATTTCAAATCGCCGGAATCGGCATTGTTTTAGCTTTTATTCATACTGTACTAAAAGAATTAAAGCGAGAGGATATTGCAAATTGGGTTATCCTTGTCGGTTTTGTCGTTATTTTATTTCATGTGGCATTTTTAATTAATACGCTATTCGACAAGATTAAGAGTGTCTTTCTCTTCCAGTAAAGGAGGCGGTTCGAATCGAAATTATACAAATTGTCGGATTAGGCCTCGTTGCTACGTTTTTAGCAGCTGTATTGAATCAGCATAAATCTAGCATTACGTCGTTATTTATTGTGTTCGTAGGTAGCGTGATGTTTCTTCTTTTAATTGATCAAATTCACTCTATTTTACAAATGATTGAGAGGGTAGCGAGTGAAGCGAAAGTTAGCAACGTATATGTAGAAACGTTGCTAAAAATTATTGGGATTGCTTATATTGCTGAGTTTGGAGCGCAAATTACAAAAGATGCAGGGCAGGGTGCAATCGCTTCGAAAATTGAATTAGCTGGAAAAATCTTAATTCTAGTAATGGCGATTCCTATTTTGACGGTTGTAATTGAAACTATTCTCGGATTTTTACCGACGGGATAAGGGGGAGTGAATGTTGAGGGGGTTTGGAGCTAAGCTGCTATTTGCTTGCTTCCTTTTCTTTTCTTTACCGGTTGTTGTACAAGCTTCTCCTGTAGAAACAAACGTCGTTGATCAACAATTGGATAAGCTCGGAATTGAAGATGTGAAGCAATTTTGGGACGGGCTTGTTACAAAATATGGAGGTTATTTACCAGAGAGTCAAAAAGGTAGCTTTATGGAGTTCGTGAAGGGAGAAAAAGAAATTTCTATAAAAGAGTGGATGCTAGGTTTATTAAAGTATTTATTTCACGAGCTGGTTGCAAATGGGAAGTTACTTGGAACGCTCATTATGCTTACAATTTTTAGTGCATTGTTGCAATCACTGCAATCTGCATTTTCAAAGAGTAGTGTAAGTAAAATTGCTGATGCTGTTGTATATATGGTACTTATTATTTTCGCTTTAAATAGTTTTTATGTCGTCATGACATATGCAAGAGAAACGATACAAACAATGGTAGATTTCATATTAGCGCTATTGCCAATCTTGCTTGCACTCATAGCAACTGGGGGTGGTGTTGTATCTGTATCGTTTTTTCATCCGATTATCATCTTTTTAATGAACACGAGCGGGCTTTTGATGAATTATATCGTTCTACCACTTTTATTACTTGCAACGATATTAAGTATTGTAAGTACAATGAGTGATCAATATAAAGTTACGAAATTGTTCAAGCTTCTGCAAAACGTTAGCGTTGGGATTATCGGTATTTTTTTAACGATTTTTTTAGGGGTATTATCTGTACAAGGAACAGCGACAGCGGTTGCTGATGGAATCGCTGTGAAAACTGCTAAATTTGTAACAGGGAACTTTATTCCCGTAGTAGGAAGAATGTTTACAGAGGCGGCGGATACTGTTATTAGTGCATCGGGGTTATTAAAAAACACAGTCGGAATTATCGGGCTCGTCATTCTATGCTTAATTGTTGCTTTTCCAGCGATTCAAATTTTTTGTATCGCGTTTATTTATAAATTCGCAGCAGCAGTATTACAGCCAGTTGGCAGCGGAGCAATTATTCAATGTTTAGATATTATCGGGCGAAGCATCATTTATGTATTTGCTTGCTTAGCTATCGTATCATTTATGTTCTTTTTAAGTATCACAATTATTATTGCTGCGGGGAACATTACACTTATGATGCGGTAGGAGGTGAAGGGTATGCAATTTGTTACAGAGTGGATTAGAAATATTATCGTTTTTTTACTCTTAGCGACAATGCTGCATCTTATTCTTCCAAATTCTAATTTGCAAAAGTACGTCAAATTCGTTGTAAGTCTATTATTAGTTGTTTTAATTTTAACGCCTCTTTTTAAACTATTGCAAACAGATGTGAATGAAGTAATCGCAAATTTTAATGAAGAGAAGTACGTAGCAGAAGGATCTGTAAAAAATTCAATAGATTCGAAGAAAAAAGAAATACAAGCTCTAACACGTGCATATAGTTTAGAAGAGATGGCTACCAAAATGAAAAAAGAAGTAGGAAAAGAATTCGAGAAAAAGTATGGTATGACAGTCTCTGAAATACAAATAGTCGCAGCGGAAAGCACCGCGGAAGTAAAGTCAGCGAAAGATATTCAAACTGTTGTTGTGACGTTGAAAGAAAAAGAACGTAGTAAAAATGATGCAATTGAAACAGTAAAGCCAGTTGAAATTAACACGAAAGAACCTCCGAAAAAAGTAGAAGAAACAAATGTAGAAATGAAAGACTTCTTTTCAAGCAGGTGGCAACTAGAGAATAAACAAATCCAAGTTCAAATGGAAGGGAGGACAGGTAGAGTAAATGGACAATAAAGATAAAAATTCAAAGTTTTCATTTTTTCGAAACTTATTGAATGGGGATGAAAAAGAGAGTAATGAGAAAGGGAAGAAGGTAACACCTAAGTTTTTACTTGTCCTACTCATACTTGGAATTTTGCTTATGTTTTCTAGTAGTTACTTTTCAAGTAAAAAGGAAGAAGTACCTGTATTTAAAGAACAAAAAACGCAAAATCAAGAAAAAGACGTGCCAACTTTTGGACAAAAAAATAACGATAGTATGTCAAATGTAGAAAAGTATGAAAAAGCGTATGAACAAGAATTAAAAGCAGCCTTAGAAGACATAGCGGGAGTAAAAGATGTAACGATTAAAGTAAATTTAGATTCATCTGAAGAAAAAATATTAGAAAAAAATACAGTGAAACGTTCAGACACAACAAGTGAAACAGATAAGACAGGTGGTCAGAGGAAAGTAGAAAATGAGTCCCTTGATGAAAAGACAGTCATTATACGTGAAGGTGATAAAGAAACTCCTGTTGTTTTACGAACAGAGAAACCGAAAGTGCGAGGTGTTCTTGTCGTAGCAAAAGGAGTGGATAATATACAAGTTAAAGCGATGGTAAAAGAAGCTGTAATACGGCTGCTAGATGTACCAGCCCATCGTGTTTCAGTTTCGCCGAAAAATTGATAGGGAGGAAATAAAGTGTTAAAAAAACAAACGGTTTGGTTATTAACGATGTTAAGTTTAGTTGTTGTACTATCTGTTTATTACGTAACAACTCCTGACAAAATGAATACTGCATCGCCGGCAACAGGTGAAAAGATTGGACAAGAAAAACAAGGTACTGATAAAGCAGTAACAAATGAAGCACCGAAAGAAACGCCAAAAAAAGAAACTACAAGCAAGGAAACATCAAATAAAGAAACAAATAAAGAAACAGACAAAAAAGAGAGTGCTAACAAAGAAACAAGTAAAAAAGATGCTAACGTAACAGTTCAATCAAGTGATGAAAATTTCACAGCATTACGTATGCAAATGGAAGATCAGCGAAGTGAAGAAAAATCAAGATTACAAGAAGTGATGAATTCAGCAAAATCTTCAGCAACAGAAAAGAGTAAAGCGAAAGATAATTTTGATGCAATTACTACAATGGAAACGAAGCAAGAATTACTTGAGACAGTAATTAAGTCTCAAGGAGGATATAAAGATGCTCTTGTAAGAGCTGATGGAACTGACATTAGAGTAACTGTGAAAGCAGCAAAGCATTCACAAAAAGAAGCGAATAAAATTATACAGCTTGTAAGAAGTGAAGGCGGCTCAAAAGATGTAGGTGTGAAATTTGATCCACCAACAAAATAAAACTAATAATCCGCGGGGAAATCCTCCGTGGATTATTAGTTTTTACGAATTGGATTGTTTGAAAATAGTTAGATAAAAATAATAATAGAAAAAAGCTATCATTTTCGATAGCTTTTTTCCGTTTCGTCTTTGTAGTTGTTTTTACTATGTTCAACTCGGAACGGAGAAATACGTTGTGAGTAAAAGATTAGCGGTTCATGGTAACGATGATTACTTTTTCCGGATTTGACGTGGATGAAAAGAACGAATGCCCAGACCATTACGGCAGGTAAGAAGAGAATGAGCCATATCATATGTCCACACCTCGATACGATATATTTTCTACACTTTGAACATACTATTCTTATATGAAGGAATGATGAACGGGGTGTAAACAAAAAAATAATATTTGGTAAAAATATGTTATTGACTATAGATGAAGTGAAGAGTGGAGCGGTAATGATATGTTTACTTTGTAGTGTTTTGAAAAAAGTAAGGAATGTTTTTTAGGAAGTGGTCTTGCCAATTTTGTGTGAAACTTGGTATTATTACTAGGTAATAAATTTTTTATTGAAATAATATTTTTACAGGAGTTTCGATTTATTATAAAGAAATATAAATTGGAATGTTTAAAAAATTTATCGTAAGATGGAAATAGCAATTATTTCTATTAGTAAATGAAATGCATTTTCTAATAGAGTACATCGTATTTTTACAGTCAATCTAGTTTTAATGGCGAGAATCTGTAAAAACGGGACAAACAAGAGTATGGGAGTGGATTTTACATGTTTAAAATTCAAGAAGTTCGTGAATTAATTAAATTAATTGATAGCTCTAATATTGATGAATTTGAATACAAAAAAGATGGTACGACAATCAAAATGAAAAAGCGTGGCAATGAAGTAGTTGCTGTGCAAGCACCTGTAGCAAAACAAGTCGTGCAACCAGTAGCACCTGTTGAAGTTGAAACAACAGTAGCGGCAGCACAAGTGGAAGTACCAAAACAAGAAGAGAAAAAAGCTGTTCAAAATGAAAACCTACATAAAATTACATCACCAATGGTAGGTACATTCTATTCTTCTTCTTCGCCGGATACACCTGCATATGTAAGTGTAGGGGATAGAGTATCGAAAGATTCTATCGTATGCATTGTCGAGGCTATGAAATTATTTAACGAAATCGATGCTGATGTAGACGGTGAAATTGTTGAAATTCTTGTTAATAATGGACAACTTGTGGAGTATGGACAACCGCTATTTCTTGTAAAAGCGTAATAAGGGAGTCTTAGTGATGATAAAAAAAGTATTAATAGCCAATCGTGGGGAAATTGCTGTACGAATTATTCGTGCTTGTAAAGAAATGGATATTGAAACAGTCGCAATTTATTCAGAAGCAGATAAAGAGTCACTTCACGTACAAATTGCTGATGAGGCGTATTGTGTAGGGCCAACGATTTCGAAAGAAAGCTATTTAAATTTGACGAACATTATTAGTGTTGCGAAGTTAACAGGCTGTGATGCTATTCATCCGGGATACGGATTTTTAGCAGAGAATGCCGATTTTGCAGAGTTATGCCGTGAATGTAACTTGATTTTTATCGGTCCAAGTCCAGAAGCTATTTCAAAGATGGGCACAAAAGACGTTGCTCGTGATACAATGAAAGAAGCAGGGGTTCCGATTGTACCAGGTTCACAAGGGATTATTAAAAATACCGAAGAAGCGATCGAGCTTGCTAATCAAATTGGATATCCAGTTATTATTAAAGCGACTGCAGGTGGCGGCGGAAAAGGTATTCGTGTCGCACGCCATGAAGAAGAGCTTGTAAAAGGAATTCAAATTACACAGCAAGAAGCTAGTACCGCTTTTGGGAACCCTGGTGTATACTTAGAAAAGTACGTTGAAGATTTCCGCCATGTTGAGATTCAAATAATGGCAGATACACACGGAAATGCCATTCATTTAGGAGAGCGTGATTGTACAATTCAGCGCCGCTTGCAAAAACTACTAGAAGAAAGTCCATCACCTGCACTTGATGAAAATGTTCGTAAGCAGATGGGTGAGGCGGCAGTTAAAGCGGCGGTAGCGGTTGATTATACAGGTGCTGGTACGGTTGAGTTTATTTATGAATATAGAACGAAAAGCTTTTATTTCATGGAGATGAATACGAGAATTCAAGTTGAGCATCCAGTTACTGAAATGGTAACAGGGATGGATTTAATTAAAGAACAAATTCGTGTTGCTTCTGGAGAAAAGTTATCGTTACAGCAAGAAGAAGTACAATTTAATGGTTGGGCAATTGAATGCCGAATTAATGCGGAAAACCCTGCCAAAAAATTTATGCCATCTCCAGGTAAAGTAGAAATGTACTTGCCACCAGGCGGATTTGGTATTCGCGTCGATTCAGCTGTATATCCGGGATATTCAATCCCACCTTTCTATGATTCGATGGTTGCTAAATTAATTGTTCACGGAAAAACACGTGAAGAGGCAATTGCAAAAATGAAGCGTGCACTCAGTGAGTTTGTCATTGAAGGCGTACATACAACAATCCCGTTCCATTTGCAATTGCTAGATCATCCTGATTTTGTAAAAGGTGAGTTTAATACGAAATTTTTGGAAGAGCATGAACTTGTGACGCAGTGATACATTAAAGGAGGTTTTTTTCATGGCTGAACATATGTTAGATATGGGTCAAGATACAACTCTTGGTAAAGTAGAAATTGCACCAGAAGTAATTGAAGTAATCGCAGGTATTGCAGCTGCTGAGGTAGAAGGTGTAGCGGCAATGCGTGGTAATTTTGCTACAGATGTTGTTGAGAAGTTAGGTAAGAAAAATCATGGTAAAGGTGTAAAGGTTGAATTAGCAAACGAAGATATTATCGTTGACCTTTATGTTGTGATGTACTTTGGCGTAGCAATTCCAGTTGTTGCACAAAAGATTCAAGACAACATTCGCCAGGCACTCTTTACAATGACAGGGCTTGAGCCAAAAGAAGTGAATGTTCACATCGTTGGCGTAACATTCGAAACACAAAAAACAGAAATCGAACCAGTGTAAGAATGAAAAAGGTGCCTAGTAACATAGGCACCTTTTTTATCGTTTCATTTCTTCACAAATTAAAACCCTCTAATTATTATACTATTTCAAAAAATAAGAAATCAAAAAGGAAATGTTTCGTTTTTCCAAAAAACGTACATTGTGATAAGATATGGAACTTGAAGTTAATCTTTTTATTATTTTTCAGCCTTGTAACCCGTGTGTGAAACGATAAATTGTGTTATTATCATTGTATTATAAGGTTGGAAAATCAATGAAAACTGTAAGAGTAAGTGAATTGACGGCTTATAAATTATAATAATATAACAAAGCATAAGGAAAGACTTGAAGCATAAAGGAGAGTTACAATGAAACGTAGGACGGCTAGAGAAAGAGCGATGCAAGCATTATACCAAATGGATATTACAGGTGAATTAGAACCGAAAGTAGCGGTGGAAAACACGCTAGATGAAGGTGAAGAAACAAATGAGTTTTTGGAATCACTTGTAGTAGGTTTTGTAGAAAATAAAGAAGTCATTGATGAAGCGATTCGTCAAAACTTAAAAAAATGGAAGCTGGAGCGTATTAGTATTGTTGATCGCAGTATTTTACGTGTAGCTGTGTATGAAATGAAATACATGGAAGAAATTCCACACAACGTAACAATTAACGAAGCGATTGAAATTGCTAAAACATTTGGGGATGAGGAATCTCGTCGTTTTATTAACGGCGTTTTATCTAATATAAAAGATACACTGTAATTTCTTTAAGGGGGAATCTTAAAATGGTAGCAGTAATCATCAAAGGAAATGAAGTTGCGGAGAAAAAACGAGCACAATTAACAGAAGAAGTTGTGAAGTTGAAAGAGCAAGGGATTGTACCAGGATTAGCAGTTATTCTAGTTGGAGAAGATCCAGCATCTCGTTCTTATGTAAAAGGAAAAGAAAAGGGCTGTGAACAAGTAGGAATCTATTCAGAGCTAATTGAACTTCCTGAAACAATTACTGAGGAGCGTTTGCTTGCTGAAATCGATCGCTTAAATGGCGATGATCGCATTAATGGCATATTAGTACAATTACCTTTACCAAAACATATTGAAGAAAAAGCTATCATTGAAAGAATTTCACCAGAAAAAGATGTAGATGGATTTCACCCAATCAGCGTGGGACGTATGATGACGGGACAAGATACATTCCTTCCATGTACACCGCACGGTATTGTAGAATTAGTAAAAGAAACAAATCTTGATATCTCGGGAAAACATGTTGTAGTAATTGGAAGAAGTAATATTGTCGGCAAGCCAGTGGGACAATTGTTCTTAAATGAAAATGCAACTGTCACATACTGTCATTCTAAGACGCAAAATATGAAAGAGTTAACGAAGTTAGCTGATATTTTAATCGTAGCAGTTGGACGACCTAAGATGATCACAGCTGATTATATGAAAGAAGGAGCGGTTGTAATCGACGTTGGTGTAAACCGTTTAGAAACAGGGAAACTTTGTGGTGATGTTGATTTTGACAACGTGTTAGACGTTGCAGGCTACATTACACCTGTGCCAAAGGGTGTTGGTCCAATGACGATCACAATGCTTCTTCATAATACTGTAGAATCTGCTAAACGTGCAGGTGTCGTTTGTAAATAATTTGAGTCGGCTATGAGGAGAGAGAAATGGAGAAACAATATTTAACCGTTACAGCGTTAACACGCTATATAAAAACAAAAATAGAATATGACCCGCATTTGCAGTCTGTTTGGTTAAAAGGTGAAATTTCCAATTTTAAAAATCATAGCCGTGGTCATATGTATTTTACATTGAAAGATGAAAATGCAAGAATCGCAGCGGTTATGTTTGCGGGTCATAATCGCAATATTAAATTCAGACCTGAAAATGGGATGAAGGTACTTGTGAAAGGGAAAATTTCCGTTTACGAGGCGAGCGGTTCTTATCAAATTTATATTCAAGACATGCAGCCGGACGGAATCGGAAACCTGCATTTAGCTTATGAACAATTGAAGGTTCGTTTAGAGGAAGAAGGTTTGTTTTCTCAAGTTTATAAAAAAACAATTCCTCCTTATGCTAAAACAATAGGTGTGATTACGTCGCCAACAGGAGCTGCGATTCGTGATATTATAACAACGATTAAACGTCGTTATCCAATTGGAAATATTATTGTGTTTCCGGTACTTGTACAGGGGGAGTCAGCAGCTCCCTCAATTGTACAAGCGATTCGTACAGCGAATGAAATGGGAGAGATAGATGTCCTAATCGTTGGGCGCGGGGGAGGCTCTATTGAGGAATTATGGGCGTTTAATGAAGAAATGGTTGCAAGGGCAATCTTTAAGAGTGAGATCCCTATTATTTCGGCAGTAGGTCATGAAACGGACTTTACAATTGCGGATTTTGTTGCCGATTTACGTGCGCCAACACCGACTGCAGCAGCTGAGCTGGCAGCGCCTAACATTATAGAGTTACAAGAAAAGGTATTACAAAGAACTCTAAGATTGCAAAGAGCAATGAGAGAGTTAGTACATAAAAAAGAAGAAAAACTACAAGTATTGCAAAAATCTTATGCATTCCGTTATCCAAGACAAGTATATGAGCAAAAAGAAGAGCAATTAGATAGAGCGTTAGAACAGCTTGTTTTAGCGAAAGAGCGTTATATTGATAAAAAGTTAAATCAGTTAAAACAACTTTCATTTTATTTAGAAAAGCACCACCCAGCTCAAAAAATTATACAAACAAAGGTAGCGGTTGAAACATTGCAAAAGCAATTGCAACGTGAAATGCAAACATTACTTCAAACGAAAGAATTTGCCTTTGTAAGAGTTGCTCAAAAACTTGAAGCGTTAAGTCCGCTCAAAGTAATGATGAGAGGGTATGGGCTTGTATATGATGAAGAGAAGCAAGTGTTAAAAAGTGTGAAAGATGTCAGCCTTGGAGATGCTGTTTCAGTTCAATTACAAGATGGAATACTAGATTGTAGCGTATCAGGCATAGAGGAGCGTGAATTGAATAATGGAAAATAAATTAAGCTTTGAAGAGGCAATTTCGCAACTTGAGCATCTCGTTTCTAAGCTAGAGCAAGGTGACGTACCTTTAGAAGAAGCAATTTCTTATTTTAAAGAAGGTATGGAATTATCAAAGCTTTGTGATGAGAAGTTGAAGAACGTACAAGAACAAATGGCAGTAATTCTTGGGGAAGATGGAGAGCTTGAACCGTTTACTGCTTTAGGAGATGAAGCATAGTGACTGTTGCTTTTGATACTTTTTTGAAAGAAAGTAAAACTTTCGTAGAAGAGAAGCTTGTAAGCTATGCAAATGAATTACAATGTCCAAATGTACTTCGTGAAGCGATGGCATATTCTTTGGAAGCGGGTGGAAAGCGTCTCCGCCCGTTACTTTTATTTGCGACATTACAAGCGTTTGGTAAAGAAAGAAATCTTGGAGTAGGTGCAGCTTGTGCTCTTGAAATGATACATACATACTCGTTAGTTCATGATGATTTACCTTGTATGGATGATGATGATTTAAGAAGAGGGAAGCCCACAAATCATAAAGTATTTGGTGAAGCGATGGCAGTTTTAGCAGGCGATGGTTTGTTGACGTATGCTTTTCAAGTTATTATGGCATATGAACAAAAGGAAATCTCTGCTGAAAAAAAAGTAAGACTTGTACTTGAGCTTGCAAAAGCGGCAGGGCCAGAAGGAATGGTTGGCGGACAAGTGGCAGATATGGAAGCTGAAGGGAAACAGCTTACGATTGATGAGTTGGAGTATATTCATAAGCATAAGACTGGGAAACTACTTGAATTTGCTGTACTTGCCGGATCGATACTTTCTGATGCCACAGAAGAACAAGAAGAAAAGTTACTTGCGTTTGCGAAATATATCGGCCTAGCGTTCCAAATTCGAGATGATATTCTAGATGTGGAAGGGACGGAAGAAGAGATTGGAAAACCGATTGGTAGTGATGTTTCCAACGAAAAGAGCACATATACGACGTTATTTACTGTAGATAGAGCAAAGGATATTTTAGAAGATACAATTGCAAAAGCAAAAGATGCTATTGGTTCCTTGCAATTACAAGATGAATATTTACTATCTATTTGCGATTTGATTGCAAAACGTAATAACTAATATAACAGCGTTTCCATTTGTTGAGTCATTCATCATTTTATGATATAAATGTAGGAAAAGGTTTTTCTTTTCTTGTTATTGGCAAAAATATATGTAGATTACATTGCCGTTATCACTTCGTGTTAGCGGCTATTTTTTTCATCGCCTAAAGAAATATGGTTTATAATAGGATTAGGGCGCAATAGACTGGTTAATAGCAGGACAAGGTGAAAAATAAAAAAGAGAATTTCTTGTTTTGTGTAAATGTTTTTTATAATATTTGACATGTTGACAGATTATGAAATGAAAGTGAGTGATCCATGTGGATCTAACGCAAATTCAAAACCCTAGTTTTTTGAAAGATATGTCTATCGGTGAACTAGAGGGATTGAGTGAGGATATTCGTAAGTTTTTAATTGAAGAGCTCTCTCAAACAGGTGGACATATTGCACCTAATTTAGGTGTAGTAGAACTCACAATTGCTCTGCATAAATTATTTGATAGTCCGAAAGATAAATTTTTATGGGACGTAGGACATCAATCCTATGTACATAAAATTTTAACAGGACGTGCAAAGGAATTCGGTACATTAAGGCAATATCAAGGCCTATGTGGTTTCCCGAAACGTTGCGAGAGTGAGCACGATGTATGGGAAACTGGCCATAGCTCGACATCATTATCTGCTGCAATGGGAATGGCTCTAGCACGTGATTTAAAGAAAACGAAAGAATATGTTATACCAATCATTGGAGATGGTGCTCTAACAGGTGGAATGGCTTTAGAGGCATTGAACCATATTGGACATGAAAAAACAGACATGATTGTTATTTTGAATGATAATGAAATGTCAATTGCACCAAACGTTGGTGCGCTTCATAATGTGCTTGGACGTCTACGTACCGCTGGGAAATACCATTGGGTAAAAGATGAACTAGAGTATATATTGAAGAAAATCCCAGCAGTCGGTGGGAAAGTTGCTGCGACAGCAGAGAAAATAAAAGATAGTCTTAAATATTTACTAGTATCCGGTGTCTTTTTCGAAGAATTAGGCTTTACATATTTAGGTCCAGTTGATGGGCATGATTATGAAAAGTTATTCGAAACGTTGCAATATGCAAAGAAAACAAAAGGCCCAGTGCTTGTTCATGTTATTACGAAAAAAGGAAAAGGTTATAAACCAGCTGAGAGTGATGTTATTGGAACTTGGCATGGAACAGGACCTTATAAAATTGAATCAGGTGACTTCGTTAAACCGAAAGAAGTTGCACCAGCATGGAGTGCTGTTGTTAGTGATACAGTACTTAAGCTAGCGAGAACGGATGAGCGTATCGTTGCAATTACACCTGCAATGCCTGTTGGATCGAAACTTGAGAAATTCCAAAAAGAATTCCCGGATCGTATGATTGATGTAGGTATTGCAGAACAGCATGCTACAACAATGGCAGCGGGTATGGCAACGCAAGGTATGAAGCCATTCTTAGCGATTTATTCAACATTCTTACAAAGAGCGTATGACCAAGTTGTTCATGATATATGCCGCCAAAATTTAAATGTCTTCATCGGAATCGATCGCTCTGGTTTAGTAGGAGCAGATGGTGAAACGCATCAAGGTGTGTTTGATATTTCATTCTTACGTCATTTGCCGAATATGGTACTTATGATGCCGAAAGATGAAAATGAAGGGCAACATTTAGTATATACGGCGATGCAATATGAAGATGGACCAATCGCATTACGTTATGCGCGCGGTAATGGACTTGGCGTTCATATGGATGAAGAATTAAAGGCGATTCCAATCGGTTCATGGGAAACGTTAAAAGAAGGTACACAAGCGGCTATTTTAACATTCGGTACGACAATACCAATGGCAATGGAAGCAGCTGAGCGTCTTGAAAAGGCTGGAGTTTCAGTGAAAGTAGTGAACGCACGCTTTATTAAACCGATGGATGAAGCATATTTACATGATCTCTTAGGGAAAAATATACCGATTTTAACGATTGAAGAAGCTTGCTTAATTGGTGGTTTTGGAACGGGAGTAGTTGAATTTGCGTCTGAGAACGGGTACCATAGTGCGTTAGTTGAAAGAATGGGTATTCCAGACCGTTTCATAGAGCACGGTAGTGTAACAAAATTATTAGAAGAAATTGGTTTAACGACAGATGCTGTTGTAGACCGTATTCATACAATGATTCCATCAAAACAAAAAAGGGCGTAACAAATGAGTGCAAAAAAAGAAAGAGTAGATGTACTATTAGTAGAGCGAGGACTTATAGAAACACGTGAGAAAGCAAAACGCGCCGTTATGGCCGGACTTGTATATGCGAATGAGATGAGACTTGATAAGCCAGGAGAGAAGATCCCACAAGATACGGAGATTACGGTGAAGGGACAAGTTATGCCGTATGTAAGCCGTGGTGGTTATAAACTTGAAAAGGCATTAGAGACATTTCACCTGGATTTACAAGATAAAGTTATGATAGATATTGGTTCATCAACTGGTGGCTTCACAGATTGTGCGCTTCAAAACGGAGCGAAATTATCTTATGCATTAGATGTAGGATACAATCAACTTGCGTGGAAATTGCGTCAAGATGAGCGTGTTGTCGTAATGGAACGGACAAACTTCCGTTACGTGACACCAGCAGACTTAGACCGTGGTTTACCGCAATTTGCTAGTATCGATGTTTCATTTATATCATTAAAGCTTATACTGCCGGTTTTAAAAACAATGCTTATGCCTAATGGGGATGTAGCGGCATTAATTAAACCACAGTTTGAAGCTGGAAGAGAGCAAGTTGGGAAAAAAGGTATCGTTCGTGATCGAAAAGTACATGAGGCTGTCGTGGAAATGATTGTCGACTTTGCTATAAAAGAAGGATACGATGTAGAAGGTTTAACATTCTCACCAATTACGGGCGGGGATGGTAATATTGAATTTTTAATTCATCTGAAATGGCATGGTGAACGCGAGAATGGTGAAAATCATTCTCCAGTTTCTGTTGAGCAAGTAGTTACAGAGGCGCATGATGTCTTAAAACAAAAAGGAAAAGGGGAATAACATATGTTGTTCCTCTTTTTGTTGTAATTGTATAATGATTGTAAAAACAATTGTGTACAAGCAACGAATTATAAGTTAACATAAATAAGTGAAGTATACCAATGTTTAAACTATGGTAAGAGATAGTGTGAGGTGCAAATGTATGAATAAAGGTCAGCGCCATATTAAAATCAGGGAAATTATTGCGAACAAAGAAATTGAAACACAAGATGAATTAGTTGATATTTTACGTAATGAGGGATTTAATGTAACGCAAGCAACAGTATCGCGCGATATTAAAGAACTGCACTTAGTGAAAGTGCCATTACATGATGGTCGCTATAAATATAGCTTGCCAGCAGATCAACGATTTAACCCGTTACAAAAATTAAAACGCAATCTAGTGGATTCATTTGTAAAATTAGACACGGCAGGACATATGCTTGTGCTAAAAACATTGCCTGGTAACGCTCATTCACTTGGAGCACTTATTGATCATTTAGAGTGGGATGAGATCATCGGAACCATCTGTGGTGATGATACTTGCTTAATTATTTGCCGTACACCTGAAGATACAGGTGTTGTCTCTGATCGTTTCTTAAATATGTTGTAACAAAAAAATCTTGTTTGCTTTCCTCTGTAAAGTGGAAAGTGAACAGGATATTTTTATTGGTTAAAAATGTGAATTTCTAATTGTAATATAATATTTTCTTTGAATAAAATTAGAAAATAGGTGGATTGACCCGTAAAACAAATGTTTGGTACAATGGAGCGGTTAGAAAAGTAATTTATACATACAAACATATAGTATGACTATTTGAATGAAGAACTGAGAAAAGCCCTTAATAGGGGATTAGTTTATAACGAGGTGAATGGGGCATTGTTATCGGAATTATCGATTAGAAACTTTGCTATTATTGAGGCATTAAATATTTCTTTTCAAAAAGGGTTAACGGTTTTAAGTGGCGAAACAGGAGCCGGAAAATCGATTATTATTGATGCGATTAGTTTACTTGTAGGTGGCCGTGGTTCAGCGGAATTTGTTCGATACGGAACAGAAAAAGCTGAGATAGAAGGGTTATTTTATGTAGAAGATGATAAGCATCCGTGTATTGAAAAGGCAGAAGAATTGGATATAGAAATAGAAGACGGCATGATTATTTTGAAGCGTGATATCGCTGCAAACGGAAAAAGTGTATGTCGTGTAAATGGGAAACTGGTTACCCTTAGTATATTAAAGGAAATTGGAAAAACACTTGTTGATATTCATGGGCAGCACGAAACACAAGATTTAATGAATGAAGAGCGTCATATGTTTATGCTTGATCATTTTGATGGAGATCGCATTGTTAAACAATTGGGTATATATCAAAATGTATACACTGACTATGAAAAGTTAAAAAAACAGTTAAAATCGTTAAGTGAAAATGAACAACAAATGGCGCATCGTTTAGATTTAATTCAATTCCAGCATGAAGAAATCCGTAAGGCGGATTTAAAGATGGATGAAGAAAATGAATTAACTGAAGAACGATTGCAAATTTCCAATTTCGAAAAAATTTACAAAGCATTAGGCGATGCATATCGCTCACTAAGCGCTGATGGACAAGGATTAGATAATATACGAAGCGCAATGGGACAAATGGAGAGTATTACACATTTAGATGAAGTGTATCAAGAAAACCATGATTCAATTGCAAATAGCTATTACTTATTAGAAGAAGTTGCGTATCAACTAAGAGAAAAGCTCGATATGATGGAATATGATCCGAATCGCTTAGATGAAATTGAAACGCGTTTAAATGAAATTCGTATGCTAAAGAGAAAATATGGAAATACTGTAGAAGAGATTTTAGCGTATGCTGATAAAATTGAACAAGAAATTTTTACGATTGAAAATAAAGACGTTCATATTGAAACGACGAAGAAGCAGTTAAAGGAATTAGAAAGTGTTATTCTGAAAGAAGCAACGTTGTTAAGTAATATGCGTCATGAGCTTGCAGAGCATCTTACAAATGCTATTCATCAGGAATTAAAAGAATTGTATATGGAAAAAACAAAATTTGAAGTGAGAATTATGAAGAGAGTAGGAAATGCTGAAGAGCCTCTTGTAGAGGGAGCACCGGTAAGACTTACGGCGGATGGCTACGATCATGTGGAATTTTATATTTCAACAAATCCAGGTGAGCCGCTAAAACCACTTTCAAAGGTCGCTTCTGGCGGAGAGTTATCTCGAATTATTTTAGCTTTAAAAAGCATTTTTTCTAAACATCAAGGTGTTGCATCTGTTATTTTTGATGAAGTGGATACTGGTGTAAGTGGTCGAGTTGCACAGGCTATTGCGGAAAAAATTTATCGAGTATCAGTAAACTCACAAGTACTTTGTATTACGCACTTACCTCAAGTAGCTTCAATGGCGGATTCACATTTATTTATTCGAAAACAAGTAGCGAATGATCGGACAATTACATCAGTTACCGTTTTAACTATGGAGGATAAAGTAACAGAAATAGCTCGAATGATTTCTGGTGTAGAAATTACAGATTTAACGACAGAACATGCGAAAGAATTACTTACGCAAGCGCATCATTTTAAACAGACAGCAGAGGCTATCCAGTAATGGATAGCTTTTTTTCTCAAATAATGATTTCTTGATTCTTCCGGTTATAAATAAAGCACTGCAAGGAGAGATTAAAAAGTGAAGCCAAGAGGCTGAATGTGGGGTAGGAGCGAGGAGAGTGAACGAATTGAGATTAGAAAGATTTCGCAAAATAATAGGTCTTTGTCTCCTTGTTTCTTTAGTTTTTATTGGGTGTTTTAAACCGCTTCGGACGTTTGTTTCATCTCCGAAGCAACTTGTTGTCTTTGAAGGGCAACAATCAGAAATAGCGTCATTACCAGTTTTTAAAGCTTCATCTACAGATCGTCATGTTTTTACAGTAAGTTCAAATGAACAAAAACAAGGACTTATGGTAAATTCTCATCAAAATGGTGAAGCAGATATGGTGTTTCAGCTTGCTGGTTTTCCAGTGAAAAAAGTAAATGTGAAAGTATTGAAAGATTTTAAAGTTATTCCAGGTGGACAATCAATTGGTGTGAAGTTAAACACAAAAGGGGTACTTGTTGTAGGCCATCATTTAATTCAAACTGAAAAAGGGAAAGTATCTCCTGGTGAAACAGCTGGTGTGGAAATTGGAGATATGATTACTGAAATTAATGGTAAAACAATTGAAAGAATGAGTGATGTAGCACCATTTATTCATAATAGTGGTGAAACGGGTGAACCGCTTAATCTTGTTTTGTTAAGAGATGGAAAACATATCCGTACTAAGTTAACACCACAAAAAGACAGTGGAGAATCGTCTTATCGCATTGGGTTATATATTCGTGATTCGGCAGCTGGAATCGGAACAATGACATTTGTTCATCCTGATTCTATGAAATATGGGGCACTTGGTCATGTTATTTCTGATAACGATACGAAAAAGCCGATTCAAGTCGAAGATGGACAAATTATGCGTTCGACAGTTACATCAATTGAAAGAGGTAGTCACGGGAATCCAGGAGAGAAGTTAGCGAGGTTCTCACCAGATCGTGAAGTGATTGGTAATATTACAATAAATAGTCCATTTGGTATATTCGGGAAATTGAATACAAATATACCAAATGGCGTAATGGATAAAGCAATGCCGATTGCACTATCTCATCAAGTAAAAGAGGGACCAGCAAAAATATTAACAGTTATTGATAAAGATAAAGTGGAAGCGTTTGATATTGAAGTTGTTAGTACAGTACCGCAAAAGTTTCCGGCTACAAAAGGAATGGTAATAAAAGTAACAGACAAACGTTTATTAGCGAAAACGGGTGGTATCGTACAAGGCATGAGCGGAAGTCCAATTGTACAAAATGGGAAAGTAATTGGTGCTGTTACACATGTATTTGTAAATGATCCAACATCAGGATATGGTGTTCATATTGAATGGATGTTACATGAGGCTGGAATTAACATTTATGAACAAGAAAGAAAAGCGAGCTAATGATTAATTAGCTCGCTTTTCTGTTGAAAAATTCGTTGAAATT
>NZ_JAKUFT010000050.1:0-36755 GCF_022663605.1 Bacillus cereus group sp. BfR-BA-01379 | reverse complement strand
AGGCCCCTCTGCACCTGTTGCTCCTGTTATTCCTTGAACTCCTTGTATTCCTTGTGCACCTTGCATTCCAGCTACACCAATTACACCTTGAGAACCTTGCGCTCCCCTTACACCTTGAGGACCAGTGGGACCAGTTATACCTTGTAATCCTTGCACTCCTATTAGACCAGTTCCCCCTGTTACACCCCGCGCACCAGTTACACCCGTTGGACCTGTTGGCCCCCCAGGTGGACCGGGCGGTCCAGATGGACCAGTCACTCCACTAGATGGACCAATTGGACCGGTTGTTCCCGTCGGAGCCCCCCGAGGGCCTTCTGGTCCTTGCATACCAATACTTCCAGTTGCTCCTGTTATACCACGTGCTCCTTTTGCTCCTTGAAAACCTATGGATCCGTTTATTCCTTGTATACCTTGAACACCTTGTGGACCTTGAGGACCTATTACACCTGTTATCCCCTTTATTCCGCTTATCCCTTGAGGTCCTTGTATTCCAGTAGAACCAGTTGGACCTATTACACCTTGTATTCCTTGATCACCTTGGTGCCCTTGCTCTCCAGTAATTCCTTGGATGCCTTGTGGACCTTCTTCTCCTTGTAGACCTGTCGTTCCGTCCTCTCCTTGGATTCCTTGTGCTCCTTGGGGACCTTGTGGGCCCGTTACACCTAATATCCCGGTTACACCTATTTCTCCCTGCATTCCTTGTGGGCCCGTTTGTCCTTGTTCTCCAATTTCCCCTTGTATCCCCGGGGGCCCTTGTAGACCTTGACTACCAGCAGGGCCTGTAATTCCTTGTATACCTTCTACTCCTTGTAATCCTATATCACCAACTGGACCTTGCTCTCCCATTAATCCTTGAGGACCTTGTAAGCCAACCGAACCAGTAATTCCTTGCTCTCCGGTATCACCAATGGCCCCTTGTATTCCTTGAGCTCCTATTGTCCCTCGTGGACCTTGTATTCCCTCGATACCTTGAGGGCCTTGTGGACCAGTTGCTCCTGTAGGTCCAGTAATTCCCGGAGGCCCGACCGGACCTTCATGCCCTCCAGTTGGACCAGTTGGGCCACTATCACCTGTAGGGCCAGTTGCTCCTATAAGTGGAAGAGGCAGTGCCACTCCAAATTTTTTGCACTTTCTATGATGACGCACAACAATCCCCCTCCCAAAAATAATTACACCTTTTATATGAAATGCATTTGTATATAAAAAGTACACACCTGACCTCATTTTTTAAAAATAAAGAAGCCTATCATTTCAATTATTTGAAATGATAGGCTTCTTTTTATAAAACACTTTACTTTCTCGCCTTAATAATAAAGGTAGTCGGCACCATTCTAGCTTTATATAATGAATAATATTTCGTAGACGGCTCAGCCCGTTCTCCACCAAACGAGGTCGATGGTTCAGGTTCTTCTATTCTCTCAATGGTAAACCCCGCTCTATTTAACTCATTTATGTATGTACTTATTTTTCTCTTATATAATGTCGCTTGTACATTTTCTCCTTTAAATGTTTCAAACGTAATAGGAGTTTCCTTATGATAAGAAGACTTAAAAGCAATTTCTTCTGTACCATACTGTAAATTTGAATATACTGGGTGCTCCCAACTAAAAATAAAACTTCCTCCTGGCTTTACATATGAATAAATTAGCTCCAACGTTTTTCTTAAATTAGAAGTCCAACCTAATGCGTAAATGGAGTATACAATATCAAAATACCCTTTCGGAATATCACCTTCTTCTTCCATTGCTCCGCATATTAACTTTGGATTCCAACACTTTAACGTTTCATTCGCTGTTTTAATTTGTTCACTTGAAAGATCAAGACCCCATACTTCCTCTGCCCCATGTTCTGCCATATATTGCAACGAATGCCCACTTCCACATCCAATATCAAGAACCTTTTTATTTCTAATTGAATCAAACAAATGAATCTCATCTTCAGACGCTGTATACGGGCCATATTTCGGTAAACAATCTACTTGAAAAAAATATGGTGCCACTGTATCCCAACACTTTTTATTTAAAGCTAACATTTGTGTATCTTTCATATTCTACATTCCCCCATCCCATTTTCTTCCCCTACTATAAATTACACATCATAACCCGATCTCCCTTTTCTCTTCTCCCAGTAATTTTTCACTTTCACAATCGTCCCGCACACTCTTCCTCCTTCCACGCAATCATTATTTGGAATCAAAAAGCGACCTATAATAAAAAGATTCGACCATCATATGTGACAGTCGAATCTTTTCACTCTCCATATTCAAGATGATTATGTCTTTTACAACCAAATAAATAGCAACCCCCTAAATGATAAGTTTCAAATTCTAACTCTGGAACATATCCAGAGTTGATACGTGCTATCATTGCTTTATAACAATTATTCTCTTCTGTATATTCCTCAATTAACTCTTTCTTATCTTCTTCTGTCCAGTTTTCTTCTACTTCTTCATTTTTAACATCTTCTATTTCTGCTGTTTTCGCTTCGATAGATTCCCGTATCACTTCATTTATACGCGTGAAATTATTAGCTTTATATAGAGCATAAACAAATCTACCAATCCAATCGGGGCTTTTCCAAACTTCTTTGTATCCCTTTTCAAAGCATTGAATGGCTTCTTTATAGCACTTCAACTCAACGTATAAATCTGCTACATTAATTTCTCCTACAAAATCATCAGATTTCCTGTTAAAAGCATCTAACTTCTCTTTCGCTTCTGTCGTTCGTCCTAAATCAATTAAACATTTTACATAGATATACATGATATAGTCCGAATCCCCTGCAACTCGCAAGAAAAATTCCGAAGCTTTTTCAAACTCTCCAAGGTTATAATGTGCTACAGCTACATTGTGAAATGCTTCATCCGATGGTTGAATCGAAATAGACTTTTGTAATACTTCTTTCGCTTCTTCCCATCTTTCTTGTTTTATGTAAATGTCCCCTAAAATGTTATAAGGAAAGTATGAGGAAGGATTCAACTTAATAACTTCTCTTATTAATTCAAGAGCTTTATCATCATCCTCTTCCTCATAAAAATACATCCAAGCAAGATTATTGAGAGATTGTACACCTCTAGATTCATGTACTGCTCGTTGAAACAGTTCCATTGCTTCCTCACATTTATTTTGTTCAAACGTTTCAATTGCCTTCTCGTTAATGTTCAAATAACTACCTCCGAAGTAAATAATTTCATCTATTCCATATTATTTTATAATGTAAAAATTGTAATTTCTATAAAAAAAGAAGTGCGCTTCGTATTACACTCTTTCCTCTGTATAAATTTACAAATTATAGTACAATTAAAAAGAGTGCTAACTAAGCATTACATAAGAAACTAGCAATCAAGCAATGCCACAATCAAAAATCACTTTAAAAAAATTTAGTTCTATAGGTATTTCATTATAAATGTAACAAACGAAAATATACTTTTAACAGAGGAGAAATGTAAGGGGTGTTAACATGAAAAAACAATGGATTTCTTGGTGGATTGGTAACCTATTTTGGATTATCATTTTTGGAATATGGGCCGCTATTATATGGCTACGAGATGTTGATGGTGCTGGCGTTACTCAAACACCTGAACTTAAATCCATATCACTTATCGTTTTATTAATCGCTTTTATCATACCTGTATTTATTCAAGTTATATGGCTAATCATTAATTTGAGAATGAGTAGAAAAAATAATTATACGATTTAGTTTTTCAATTAACAGCTACATTTTTTTAATAAAAAAGAGAGGAATCTATGTCAAATAGATTCCTCTCTTTTACATATGGGCTTATACTGCACTTTTAATGCAGCACTACTCCCTCGTCTTTACGATGCATGATGATCTTTCTTCTTCATTAACGCTCTCTTCTTCATTGCCTTCGTTAAATATCCGCCTTTAAATGAGCGAATTTCATAAGAAGACATAAACGCTTTCGGTGCAATTTCGTTAATAATTTCTAACAGTTCTTTTTCTCTAGAACGCTTTGCAACGATATCTAAGCGATAGCGGATTGAATTAATACCTTCACCTTCAAATACTGTAACGCCAAATCCAGAGTGACGTAATTCATCTACTAATTCATTACAACGGTCTAGTAAACTAACTTGATACGTAATATAACCAATTGCTAATTTATTCTCTATATAACCGCCTAATAATAGTCCTGTACTAAAGCCAATGACATAGGCAACGATGTTCATCCAATTTGATAAATCTTGAAACACAATACCTAAACTGACAATGTAAATAGCCCCTTCTAACAATCCAACACCAGCAGCGGATCTTGTTTGATTCTTTACAAGCAAAATCGTACGGATTGTCAAAATTGGAACGTAAATAATTTGAAGCACAAAAATAAGTAACGCTTGTAACATTGGTATCCACCTCTTTCAAAAAGTCTTTTGTCATAATAACATACATAACCTTTAGAAATCGATGGCTTTTTAAATTTTTTTACAATATTTTTCATACTATTGAAAAACGTAAAAAAGAAGCGTATTATATTTGTCGTAAATTTGATTCCTTTCATTAGCTCGCTTTAAACACAAAAAGGAACCTCATTAGGCCCCTTTTATCATAGCTCTATGTTTTTCGAAGCATGTTCCCTTTGCTTCTCTTCCTCTTTCACTAACTGCATATTCGCATAGGCTAAATTTGCAATCATTAAAAAGTGACCACCTAAAATGCCTGTACCGAATGCCCACATTTCCATTTCATGCTCAATTTCATACATGATAATAGCTCCTAAAATGGCTGCTGCAAATCGGTTTAAAACTCCTAACCCAGAAGCCTTTTCTTTCATTACGATACTTTTTCCGAGTTTCTCCACTCTACGAGCTAATAACCAAAGACAATATGCACTTACAGCTAATCCGATACCAAACCCTGTTACTTGTTTTCCAAACGGAGTAATCGTCCACATAAGTAGTAAACCACTAAAGATCGCATACAATTGTAATCGATATACACGTAAGGCTGCTTGAATCAAAATATCCGCTCCTAATTTCGCATTTTTTACTTTAGAAGAAAAGCAGCAACTTACACAGTTGCTGCTTTCTCTTCTTCTTGCTCTTGTTCCATCTTACGAATTTCCACACGTTTAATTTGGTAAGCATCTTTTTCTAACACTTTAAATTCATAACCTTCCGCCTCAACATGTTGTCCTTCTTCAATTTCATGATTTTGCATCATAATCCAGCCACCGATTGTATCCACATCGTCTTCTTCAATGTGTAATCCAAACAAATCTTTTACTTCTGAAATAAGCACTTTTCCATCAACGATTTTATGGTGCTCATTCACATGCTGAATTGGTGGTGCTTCATCTTCATCATATTCGTCACGAATTTCGCCGACGATTTCCTCCAAGATGTCCTCAAGCGTTACAATCCCTGCTGTTCCTCCGTACTCATCATATAAAACAGCCATCGGAATTCGCTTCTTCTGCATTTGAAGTAATAAATCGTGAATTGGAGTCGTTTCCATCACTTCAATAATCGGACGCATATACGAGCGAATAGATGATAAATCTTTTTGATCCTCGGTCATATATCGAATAAAGAAATCTTTTACATTGACCATCCCGATAATATCATCTTTATCTTCTCCAAAAATCGGATAACGTGTGTATCGCTCATTTTGGATTACTTTCATGTGTTCTTCTACTGAATCTTCCAGGTAGAAACCAACGATTTCTGTTCGCGGTACCATAATCTCTTTTGCAATACGATTATCAAATTCAAAAATGTTATTTACATACTTGTATTCAGCCTGATTAATTTCGCCACTTTCATAACTCTCTGAAAGGATAAGACGTAATTCTTCTTCTGTATGAGCTACTTCATGTTCTGAAGCTGGTTTTAAACCGAACAAGCCAGTTACAACACGAGCTGAACCGTTTAATACCCAAATAAATGGATACATGATCTTATAGAACATCATTAACGGTGTTGCCAATAACAACGTTACTTTTTCAGCCTTTTGAATTGCCATTGTTTTCGGAGCTAATTCCCCTACTACAACGTGTAAATACGTCATTAACATAAAAGCAAGACCAAATGTTAATACTGATGAAACAGAAGGATTTAAGTTCCATTTCTCAAATAACGGGTGTAGTAACTTTTCAATTGTCGGTTCACCTAACCAACCTAATCCCATAGCTGTAACTGTAATACCTAATTGACAAGCAGATAAATATTCATCTAAATTTGTTGTTACTTTTTTCGCTGCTAAAGCACCGCGTTTTCCTTCCGCAACAAGCTGATCGATACGACTTGAACGTACCTTTACAATCGCAAACTCTGCTGCTACGAAAAATCCAGTAAATGCGATTAAAATCGCAACCATGACTAAATTAAATATTTCCAATGAATCCCCCTAGTTTAAAAAACTAAGGTGTCCACCTCCTGTATACTATAATGTTTTCTTATTTGTTCATTAGAAAACATAGCCCGATACAAAAATTAAAGAGGTCGGATTTCACTTTTTTCTATAATAATAGAGCAAGTGTCTGTATTAAAGCTGTCGTTTGACCAGATAAAGATTTCGATATTTTTTCACGTTGTGAATCAGTCAATCCATCTAAAAGCGGCTTTAACTCCGTTAACTCTGCTTCTAATCGATGAATATGGTCTGTCACTTCATTCACTTGTTTCGAAACGTGTTCATTGATACCGAGCAGCTTCTTCTTCTCCTCGATTTTCTCTTTAATCTCACAAAGCGGCATATGCATTTCTTTGCACTTCTCAATAAATTGTAATGTCTCAAATGCTGTTTCATCGTAATAGCGATAATTAGATTGAGATCGCTCCGCTTTTAAGATTCCTAGATTCGTATAATAATCAATCGTTCGTTTCGACACGTGAGCCATGAGAGCCAACTGTCCGATTCGATACACCTTCCCAACGATCTTCCCCCCTTGTTTATATTACTACCATCATACAATACATAAACTGTACAGTCAAACGTGACGGTTTCTTTTTCACAATTTATACAAAATGTATCGTCTCACCTTATACGATCTATTCTATTAAATTAACTATATAATAAAATACCGAAATTCAATAAACTAAAACGAACAGAATGTAACCATGATATTTCCCGTTCCTTTCTAATTTTAAGTACATATCATAACAACATCGATATCAAATTCTTTTTTATAAGTAGGAGGAAAAAATGAAAGCTGTTATTCTTGCAGGTGGATACGGGACTCGGATTGGAGAAGAAACACATTTAAAACCAAAACCTATGATTGAAATTGGAACAAAGCCTATTTTATGGCACATTATGAGTTTGTATAGTCATTACGGCATTACTGAGTTTATTATTTGCTTAGGCTATAAAGGATATGCAATTAAAGAATTTTTTCTAAATTACAACTTACACATGTCAGATTTCACAATACATTTAAGCGACAATACAATTACTAGCCATTCTCATCGTATTGAACCGTGGAAAGTTACACTGATTGATACCGGTCTAAATACTGAAACGGGTGGACGGGTTAAAAAAATACAACATTACATCGGGAACGAACCTTTCTGCCTTACTTATGGTGATGGATTAAGCAATGTAAATATAAAAGAACTCATTGCATTTCATAAAAAACAAGGAAAAACAGCTACTGTTACAGCCGTACAACCTCCTGGTAGATTCGGTTCTCTCATCTTAGATAAACAGTCTGTCACATCTTTTCAAGAGAAACCACTCGGAGATGGTGGATGGGTTAACGGTGGATTTTTCGTTTTAAATCCTGATGTTTTCAATTACATTAATGGAGATAAGTCAGTTTTTGAAACAGACACTTTAGTTCAGTTAGTAAACAAAAACGAATTAGCCGCATATCAGCATACTGGTTTTTGGCATCCGATGGATACATTGCGCGATAAAAATAAATTAGTCGAGCTATGGGAAAATCATAACGCTCCATGGAAGGTTTGGTAATATGGCTTCATCATCTTTTTGGAATAAGAAAAAAGTATTTATTACAGGACATACGGGCTTTAAAGGCTCATGGTTCACCCTCTTTTTAACTTCATTAGGTGCAGAAGTAATCGGCTACTCTTCTCATCCTCCATCCATCCCTAACCTTTTTGAACAAGGTAACGTAGCAAAAGAGTGCACATCCATTAATGGCGACATTACAGATTTCGATTCTTTATTCCGGGCCCTAAAGCAACATAACCCAGACATACTTTTTCATTTAGCAGCCCAGCCGATTGTCACCATTTCATACAAAAATCCTATCGAAACATTTAAAACGAATGTTTTAGGTACTGTTCACGTATTAGAAGCCGCAAAACATATAGAAAGTATACGTAGTATCATTAATGTTACAAGTGATAAATGCTATGAAAATGATGGGAGCGGCAACCAGGCATTCGTGGAAAGTGACCGGTTAGGTGGTTTCGACCCTTATAGTGCTAGTAAAGCGTGTGCTGAACTAGTTGCAACATCCTATCAAAAATCATTCTTCCACACTCATACTCAGAAACTTGCCTCAGTAAGAGCAGGTAACGTTATCGGCGGTGGTGATTGGGCAGAAGACCGATTATTCCCAGATGTCATTCGTGCATATTTACAAGATGGTACATTAAACATTAGAAACAAACACGCTATTCGCCCGTGGCAACACGTATTAGATCCTTTACATGGCTATACCCTTTTAGCTGAAAAACTTTGGCAAGACGCTGAATATGCAGCAGCGTGGAATTTCGGTCCGATAAATGAACCTAACAGAACCGTTCATGATGTCATTCAGTCTATAATGCAATTATGGAATCGACCACTAAAAATACTTTCTCCTCATACAAACACTCCTTATGAATCCCCTATCTTAACACTCGACAGTACAAAAGCAGTAAATAAGCTCGCTTGGACACCTAAGTTATCAACAGACCATTCTATCGCGTGGACTGTTGCTTGGTACAAAAAATATGCATCTGGTGAAAATATGGAATCTTTCACGCGACAACAAATCGATGCATTCAAAAATTTATAAGGAGGCTATAAAATGGAACAAAAAAAATGCCGTTTTTGCCACTCATTACTAACAAATACTTTTTTAGATTTAGGAGTTTCCCCTCTGGCTAACTCATTTGTAGCTCCTAAAAATTCATATAAGATGGAACCATTTTATCCGCTACACACATTTGTTTGTCACTCTTGTTTGCTTGTACAATTAGATGAATTTGAATCTCCGCACAGTATTTTTCATGACTATCTATACTTCAGTTCTTACTCATCAAGCTGGCTACTACACGCTAAGCAATACGTAGAAATGGCAATTAAGCGTTTTAACTTAACAAACCATTCGAAAGTAATTGAAATCGCGAGTAACGATGGATACTTATTACAATACTTTCAAAAAGAAAATATCGAGACGTTAGGAATTGAGCCAGCAAAAAATGTAGCAGAAATCGCTATCCAAAAAGGAATCCCTACTGAAGTAAATTTTTTCAGCAATGACTTAGCAAAAAAATTACCGCAAGCAGATTTAATCGTCGCAAATAACGTATTGGCACACGTTCCGAACTTACATGATTTTGTCGCCGGTTTAAAAACGTTATTAAAACAAGATGGCACGATAACAATTGAATTCCCACACTTATTAAATCTCATATCATGTAAACAGTTTGATACGATCTACCATGAGCATTTCTCCTATTTCTCACTTATAAGTCTTCAAAAAGTTTTAGCTCATCATCATTTACAAATTGTCGATGTAGAAGAACTTGCAACGCACGGTGGTTCATTGCGTATTTTTATAAACCATCATCATGACTCATCCACTATCCATTCCAATGTTACAAATTTAATCCAAAAAGAAGTAGATCACGGGCTAGATACATTAGATTGCTATCTCCTTTTCTCTAAACACATCGAACAATTGAAAATAAATATTTTAAAATTTTTTATCGAAGCAAAAGCTTTAAACAAACAAATTATCGGCTACGGTGCTCCTGCTAAAGGAAACACCCTTTTAAATTATTGCGGGATAGGGAAAGAGTTTCTAGCTTATACAGTAGATAAAAACCCTCACAAACAAAATCTCCTTCTACCAGGCACCCGCATTCCAATAAAATCTCCAGAAGAAATTAAGCGCACAAAACCTGATTATATCCTCATCCTCCCTTGGAATTTAAAAGATGAAATTATGAAAGAATGCTCTTTCATTCTTGAATGGGGCGGCAAATTTTTAGTAACGATACCAGAAGTTGAGGTAATTGAGTCATGAAAAAAGTCCTTGTAACAGGCGGTAGTGGATGGATTGGTAAATATGTTGTAAATTCTCTTATACAAAAGGGATATGAAGTGCACGCCACTTACAATTCAAATAAACCTTCTCACCTTTCTTGTCATTGGCATAAAGTAAACTTACTTTGCGATGAAGAAGTAAAAAAACTCATTTACGACATGAAGCCTAGTCATCTCATTCATTTAGCTTGGGAGGCAGTGCCTCCAGCGTGTTATGTATCTATTCATAATTACTATTGGCTTACATCCAGTATCTCATTAATTCAACACTTCACGACATGCGGCGGAGAGCGAGTTGTTGTTGCAGGTACTGGCGCAGAATATGAATGGTTTAACGGCGTACTATTTGAAGATTCACCGCTTCTTTCCTATAAAACCCCGTATTCATTATGTAAAAACGCACTACACTCCTGGCTACAATCATACGCTGAGCAAAACGACCTCAGCATGTGTTGGGGCCGCATCTTTCATATGTATGGCCCTCACGAACAAGGTAATCGGCTCGTTTCTAACATTATCACTTCCTTATTAAAAAATGAGGAAGCACTATGTACACACGGAAAACAATCAAGAGATTTCCTCCATGTGAGCGACGTCGCTGATGCTCTCGTAACAGTATTAGAATATGGCGTTACAGGCACAATCAATATCGCTTCTGGTCAATCTGTACAAATTAAAAAATTAGCTTCTATCATTGCTAAAAAGATAGGAAAAGAACATTTAATGAAACTAGGGGCAATCCCTTTCTCTACAGATGAACCTTTATTTGTCGGCGTTAATGTAGAGCGTTTAAAAAATGAAGTAAACTGGAAACCAACATACGATCTAAATACTGGAATCGAAGAAACAATTTTATGGTGGGAATCATTTATAAAAAAGCATAACGATACGCATCACTAAAACGTAAATCCTTCGTCCCTCTTGCTAAACCCTTATACCATTCTTCTAATTTTTCAGGTGTAATAATATGATGCGTTCCCATTCCCCCTTGTTTACTAGCTTCGGAAAGAGTCGGACCAATTTGTAATTTCCTCTTTCTCATCGCATCGTTCCAAGGGCTGAAACCGAACCATGCAATACATGCAAGTGGCGGATAAACCATAGATTCATGTGCAGATAAATGTCTTCCAACCGTATAACTTCCATGCTCATGATTATGAATAAATCTACCTCTTCTCCATAACGCCCAATCTTCTGGTAAATAACCGTGAAATCGCTGTTTCATTAAAGGTATTCCAAAGTTAAGGTCCGGATAATTATAGTTAAGGTCATCGACCATAATAAGCCCTTCCAGCCAATACATCCTCCCTCCCAATTCATTCAGTGATTTCCAAAACTGATTTTTATCTTGCACACAAAGAAACTCGGTCGTATTTAAAATCATTTTCCATCCTTTTACTTCTTGTTCCACCCTCATTACTTCATTATCTGTCGCTAGCGCATCAAATTCTGGATTTGTAGAATCTCGTACCTCCCAGTGCGGCGCGAACTTTTTACAAATTTCAACCGAACGATCAGTTGAACCTTTATTAATTAAAATACCATGATCAAACAGTTTCGTATGATGAGCAAGCCACCACGGCAATAAATACTCTTCGTTATAAAAATGAGAAATAACGGTTGTAGTTATAACAATCTCCTCCTCTTTCTCTATTAATCTACTTTTTTATCCTACTCTTACTATACTTATCAGTTATGTAATTGGTTTCTTTTATTTTAAAAATATGTTTTTCTACCATATACTATGCTTTCTTAGACAACCACCATTTCCATTTTCTAAAGAAACACCGACAATAAACTGAAAATTAAGTTATAATATCATTATAAAATTATGAAGGAGGAATGCACTCATGTACTACAACACTTCATTCGAAAACGATCAACCTGTAGGCCGTCTATAAACTAAGGCGGGCATTCAAATAACACGTACACTATGCCTCGTCTTAGGGAACTCATAATACCCTAAAAATAGACGGAGGTACTTTACATGAAACAAACAATTTTAGGAGCTATATGTTTATCACTAGCAGCAAGTATATGGGGCGGTATGTATGTTGTTAGCAAATATGTACTCGACTTTATCCCACCATTGACACTCGTTTGGCTACGCTTTATCATTGCTTTTGTTGTTTTATATGCAATTTTGAAAATAGCTGAGAAAAAGCAAAAGAAAGAAGTAACCATTCACAAAAAAGATTGGCTATTATTCGCTTGGATTGGATTTATCGGCTATTTCATTTCGATTACTTGTCAATTTATCGGAACAAAATTATCCGACGCTCATACAGGCTCGTTAGTAACATCAGCTACACCTGCATTTATGGTTATATTTGCAGCGATTATTTTAAAAGAAAAACTAACCGCTCGCAGACTGCTATCTACTATAATAGCGACAATCGGTGTCATTATCGTCATTGGATGGGATATTGAAATTGGCTCCTATTTTATCGGTACAATCATATTAGTCGGGGCCGCAATTACATGGGCTTTACTATCCATTTATGTGAAAATTGCTTCAGCTCAATTTTCATCTTTAATTATTACAACGTACGCCATATTCTTTTCACTCTTTTTCATTACACCTTTTATGATATGGGAACTACAATCAACCTCTATCGAAACAGTAAATACGTACGTAATATTAGGCGTAGTTTACTTAGGAGTCGTCTCAACAGCAGGTGCCTTTTTCCTTTGGAATAAAGGATTAGAATTAATGGACGCAAGCATCGGATCATTATTTTTCTTCTTCCAACCTATCGTCGGATCATTGCTTGGTTGGCTGCTCTTAAATGAGACATTAAATAGTAACTTTTTTATCGGTGGTATTCTTATTGTATGTAGTGTTTTCATTACTACTTTTGAAAAGAAATGAAAAAACAGGCAGAGATTTTTAATCTCTGCCTGTTCGTATAATTGGGTCTTGATCATGAAAACCAATACAAACTGGTATATTACTTTGTACATTACTACATGCACTTATAAAATTACATACCGTTCTGGCAATTAAATATACAGTTATCCCAATTGCCTTTTCATTTGTATCAAAACCATTTTTAGCATACACATCTGCTAATTGTATAGACTTCGGTCCCTCAACATCATATGTCCATTCAGAAGCCCAATCATCATCCTCTTCTTCAAGTGGAACATACTCCTCACAAATATAAAACTGGCTATTCCACTCGTGATCAAGATCATACTCAAAATAAATCGCTTTTGCTTCTTCATTAGTAGCCATTTCTACAGCTGCATCCAAACCTACTCGCATACTTTCCTTATATGACTCTAAATTAATTGCTTTAATTCGTTCTGCATATTTTGCAGATGCTAACATGCTACAAATTTCAAAATACTTCAATTCTATTCTCTCTATTGATAACGAAAATATATCTTCTTGCATTTCTTCTAAATATTGAAACATATCCAAGCTATTTCACTCCACATTCTTTACGCACTCCAATGCGATGGACGGGACAACATTTTCGGTAATTTCGTATGTGTATCCCCTTTCGCCGCGTTAATTTGAACTTGCGTCAGAAAAATACTATTTGTAAAATCCGCCCCGCGAATATCTGCATCTCGCAAATCTGCTCCAATAAGATCTGCTCCCCTTAAATTTGCTCCATTTAAGTTAGCCGCAATTAAGTATGCTCCTCTTAAATTCGCTCCTTGCAAATCTTTCTTCTTTAAATTTGCCCCCATAAGGTCTGCCCCGCGGTGACTCATTCGTTTCTTATTCATTGCATTCATTTCCTTCCAAACGAGCTCACTCGTTTCTAAAAGTAACACATTTACTTCTGCACGGTGTAACGGAATATTTACTTTCATTAACTCGTCCGCATTTAAATTTGAAAGACGCTCCGTCTCTTCAATTGCTTTACTTAGTTCTTTATGAATCGGTTGTGTCGCCTGTAAAAAAATAGCCTCATTCAAATACCAAAGCATTTCATGAAGCTGATGCATAATCGGGAAAGCATCATACATTTTTCTCGCATGCTTAGCATCTTTCTGCCAATCAATCCCGTTAAATGTGACTTGCGAAATCTTCTGCCCAGCACCGAAACACTCAAATACTGTACAACCTTTATAACCTTCTTCTCTAAGATTTTTATGTATGCTACATTTATAATCTGACTGCAAATTAGAACATGGTTTCCCACCATCTTTATTCACCGCAAAATCTATCGATGCTGCGAATGGTAATGCTACACAACATAAACCGAAACATTTTTCGCAGTTTGCTTTTAAATGATCATTATGATTAGTCAAAATATATACCCCCTGTTGTCTTTTGACTATTTCATAATATTCCAACTGCATGAAATAATCAATTTTAAAATAAAAGAGCCTCTTTCATTTCAAATCATAACTTTATCATCTAATTTCCTTTCAATTGAAAAAGACAGTTTCTATCAAATGAATTATAATTAAATTACAAATATTCAAATTAAAAGGAGACTTACTATGGCACTCGAAATGAAAACAAACTGTCAAATTTGCGATCAATCTCTCGAACCAACTTCAGAAGCTTACATTTGCGTATATGAATGTACATTTTGTGCACCATGTACAGAAGAGAGACAAAACGTTTGCCCAAACTGCGGCGGCGAATTAGTTCGTAGACCTAAGAAAAAACAGTAAAAAAAGCAAAGCGATATCGCTTTGCTTTTTTTACTGTTTTTTGGGATTTGAAATTATATCAACGATTTTTCAAATATATCGAACAGAATTTCAACTCAAATCAAATGTTCAAAAACTTCACACAAACAGGCTCTGGTACAATAACATCAGATTCTAACAGAGTTAACTCCCCTGTCGTTTCATTTCTTGAAAATAGCACAAGATTATGTGACTTTTCATTTGTAGCAATAAGAAACTTTTCAGTCGGGTCTAATACAAAGTCCCTCGGCCAATTTCCTTCTGTAGATGTATGTGCAACAAATGTAAGCTCACCTGAATTTTGATCCACACTGAAAACAGCAATACTATTATGGCCGCGGTTCGCTGCATATACAAAACGGCCGTCAGAAGAAATATGAATCGCACTTCCTTGACTATTGTCATCAAATTCTTTCGGAACAGTAGAAATATACTGCAACTCTGTAAAGGACCCTTCTTCCGGATGATACGTTAACACAATAACTTCCGAACTAAGTTCAGTCATGACATAAGCGTGCTTTCCGTTCGGATGAAAAGCAATATGTCTAGGACCACTTCCTGGGTTCACAGACAAGCTATTTACTTCTTTTAACTTACTATCTTTTATTTCATACGTAAGTATTTTATCAATTCCTAAATCAACACCCACCACATATTTTTCATCTGGCGTATATCCCGCGTAATGTGCATGTGGTTTCTCTTGTCTTTCTTTGTTCGGACCTGAACCTTTATGCGTCATAATAGATGAAGCAGCATGTACAGTTCCATTTTCCTCATTTACTACAAAAGACTCAATCGTTCCTTTATGGTAATTTGCTGTAACTACCGTACCGTTTTCACTATCCACACTAATATGACAAGGAGAAGCGCCTTCTACTACTTGTCTGTTTTGTTCCGTTAACTCTCCAGTATGACCATTAATTGAATAAGCTGCTACACCACCAGCTTCTCCGTCTTTAACAACAGAATAGAGATATTTATTATTTTTGCTAATCGTTACATATGTAGGGTTATCCACCTTAGCCGCAAGCGTTACATTACTAATTTTATTTGCTTTCGTGTCTAAAATAAATTTATATATTCCTTCACTTTTTTCTTTCGTGTACGTTCCAACATATCCAATAAACTCTTTGTTATCCGCCATTTTCATAACCCTCTCCCTATAGTTTCTGTTCATCATATTTTTTACAGAAAAACCTTAAACTATTTTTTGAAAGAACATCTAAAAAAACTTGAGTATCTATTTATAAGTTACCATATTTTCCTGCCAAATAGCCTCTAAATCCACTTTTTCTGAAAAGCAGCTATACTCTCATATTCTTCTTCCAGATGACGGGCCAAACGAATATAGATCGGTGTTAATTCTTTATATTTCTCCACACTTTCCATGTTTGGCTCATGATAAGAGTTGGCACCTACCATTTCAGAAACTACGTGTAATGAGCCTACTTCACCTAAACTATATAAACCGAGGATTGCCGCTCCTAGGCAAGAGCTTTCGAAACTTTCCGGAACGTATACGTCTTGATGAAAAATATCTGCCATCATCTGTCTCCAAAGTTCTGACCTTGCAAAACCACCTGTCGCTTGAATTTTTTTCGGTTCGCCAATTAATTCTTTTAACGAAAGAAGAACTGTATACAAGTTATAAATGATTCCTTCTAAAACAGCACGGATAAGATGCTCCTTCTTATGGTGTAGTCCAAGCCCAAAGAAAGATCCCCGCGCATTCGCATTCCATAAAGGAGCTCTTTCTCCTGCTAAATATGGATGAAACAATAAACCATCCGATCCAGGATTCACTTTCGCTGCTATTTCCGTAAGCACTTCATATGGATCTTTCCCTAAACGTTTACCATGCTCAACTTCTAACGTACATAATTGGTCGCGAACCCACCTAAAAATCATACCACCATTATTAACTGGTCCACCAATTACCCATAGGTCCTCAGTTAACGCATAACAAAAAGTCCTACCCTTCGGATCCGTTACTGGCTGATTCGTCACAACTCGCACTGCACCGCTCGTACCAATTGTAATAGCAACTACTCCAGGTTCTATTGCATTTACACCTAAATTCGATAGTACCCCATCACTCGCACCGACTATAAAAGGAGTAGTAACACGTACATTCATCTCTCTTGCAAGTTCTTCATTTATCCCGATTAAACTGTGCGTCGTTGGAACAACGGTAGATAGCTTTTCCTCTGTAATTCCTGCAATACGCAAGGCTTCTTCATCCCATTTTAAAGATTTCAAATTGAACATTCCTGTCGCTGATGCAATAGAATGATCAATTACATATTCCTTAAATAACTTATAGAAAACATACTCTTTAATAGAGATGAATTTATAGCTTTTTGCAAATAACTCAGCATGTTCATTTTTAAGCCAAACTAATTTTGAAAGTGGTGACATAGTGTGGATTGGTGTTCCGGTACGAAGGTAAATTTCATGACCATTCATATCATTCTTTATTTTTTCTGCCCAGCTTGCGCTTCTATTATCTGCCCAAGTAATACATCTCGTTAACGGCTTCCCTACTTCGTCTACAGCAATGACACTATGCATGGCCGAACTAAAAGAAACACAAAGAATATCAACTGGCTGCACATTACTTGATTGTATAGTTTCCTTAATCGTATGTATGACCGCTTGAAAAATCTCTTCTGGATCTTGTTCCGCTGTTTCTGGTGCGGGAGAATATAAAGGATATTCAATCCCATGACTTGCAATAACAGATCCATCAACCGAAAACAAAACTGCTTTTGTACTAGTTGTTCCAATATCTACACCAATCATATATTTCGAACTCACTATGTAACCCCTTTCAAATTATTCCGATAACAAAAAAGACACTTCATTATGAGAGCTACGTTTTCATAAACTTCACTCTCATAATGGGGCCTTTTTATAACCATTGTGCTGTTTTGAAACTGCATGGTGTCTTTTCATATTGCTGCTTTCACGTAATAAGGTACCAAACTCGGGATTTATTTTACAGGATGAAGTTACATAAAGATTAGTCCTCTCGTAAAAAAGCAATTTGTGAAAGCTTTACTTCCTTATAACTTAGGCGCTTTCGCCCAATCCGCAGCGAACTTTTCTATACCTTGATCTGTTAATGGGTGCATAGCAAGTTGTTCAATTACTTTATAAGGAATTGTTGCAATGTGAGCACCTGCCATCGCTACACGAGTGACATGATCTGGGTGTCTAACAGAAGCCGCAATAATTTGTGTATCTAATAGATGAACATCGAATAATTCAGCAATTTTAGCAACTAATAATACGCCATCTTCAGAAATATCATCTAAGCGTCCTAAAAATGGAGAAACGTACGTTGCACCTGCTCGAGCAGCTAATAGAGCTTGGTTCACAGTGAAAATAAGTGTAACGTTCGTTTTCACACCTTTTTCAGTAAGGTAGCGACAAGCTTCTAATCCTGCTAGTGTCATCGGAAGTTTTATTGTAACTTTTTCATCGCCACCGTTAATTTTAATCAGTTCTTCTGCTTGAGCAATCATCTCTTCGGCTGTAACAGCATCTGGCGTTACTTCTGCCGAAACAGATTCAACGTTAGGTACTGCCTGACAAATTTCTGCAATACGGTCTTCAAACTTAATGCCTTCTTTTGCTACTAAAGACGGATTCGTTGTAACACCAGCTAAAACACCTAGTTTATATGCTTTTTTTATGTCCTCAAGATTTGCAGTATCAATAAAAAACTTCATGTTTTATTCCCTCCATTTTTTAAACGTTAACGAGTTATACTTGTAAAATGTTTATTTCTTTTCTACTGCATGTCCACCAAATTCATTGCGCAGTGCTGCTACAACTTTTCCTGTAAACGTATCATTGTCTAATGAGCGGTAGCGCATTAATAAAGACATTGCGATAACAGGAGTTGCTGTTTGAAGGTCTAATGCCGTTTCTACTGTCCATTTCCCTTCACCAGAAGAATGCATAACGCCCTTAATTTCATCCAGTTTTGCATCTTTAGAAAATGCATTTTCAGTCAATTCCATTAACCATGAGCGAATAACTGAACCGTTGTTCCATACTCTTGATACTTTTTCATAATCGTAGTCAAATTCACTTTTCTCTAGAATTTCAAATCCTTCACCGATAGCGGCCATCATACCGTATTCAATTCCGTTATGAACCATTTTTAAGAAGTGACCACTACCAGCTTTTCCTGCATATAAGAATCCATTTTCTACAGCTGTATCACGGAAAATAGGTTCAACGATATCCCAAGCTTCTTGATCTCCTCCGATCATGTAACAAGCACCATTACGAGCGCCTTCCATTCCGCCAGAAGTTCCTGCATCCATAAAGTGAATACCATCTTTCTTTAATTGCTCATATCGGCGAATAGATTCTTTATAATGCGAATTACCAGCTTCAATTAAAATATCTCCTTTTGATAAAAGCGGTGTAATCTCATTAATAACAGAATCAACAACAGCATGCGGAACCATTACCCAAAGAATTCTTGGTGATTCCAATGATTGAACAAGTTCGCTTAAACTAGATGTACCTGTAGCACCGTACTCTTTCATTTCTTCCACTGCACTCGTATTTAAATCAAATGCTGCTACTTCATGTTGATGATCCATTAAATTCTTCCCTAAATTTAATCCCATTTTTCCTAAACCAATTAATCCTACTCTCATAATATAATTCCTCCTTGAATTACCTTTCATCATAAATACACATTAATACAATGATGAATATCTTTTTGTCATATTGCTTTACTTGTAAGAATGTACTTATTTTTTCAATTCCTCATCTAGCCACCATTTAAACTCACTCTCTTGTAATAGAGCATTCGCAGTATCTGGACCATACGAACCCGACTTATATTCATGAAGTGGTAACAAGTTTTCCTCGAATGCTTCAAGTATCGGCTGTATCCATTCCCATGACAATTCAACTTCTCTCCAGTGTGCAAAGAATGTAGAATCTCCGCATATAGCATCATAGATAAGTCTTTCATAAGCTTCAGGTATTCCCACTCCTGTTTGCTCACATGTAAAATGGATACGGATCGGTTCAAGCTCTCCATTGTTCAATGGATTTTTACTATTTAATTGGAGTGAAACATTTTCATTTGGGCTAATTTCAATGATTAACAAATTAGGCTCCGCATTTGGATTACTATCTTGATATTGCTGTTTTAATGTATTTTTAAATTCAATTACAATACGAGTAGATTTTTCTTTCATTCTTTTTCCTGTTCGTATATAAAAAGGAACGCCAGTCCAAAATGGGTTATCAATCCATAGGCGCGCCGCAACAAATGTGTCTGTTTGAGAAGAAGGATTTACTCCTGGCTCCTCTCTATACGCTGCAACTTGTTGGCCCTTTATCTCCCCTGAAGCATATTGCCCGCGAATGATATGGTTCTGAACGTCTTCTTTTTTCACTTTACGAAGAGTCTCCATTACCTTTCGTTTTTCCTCACGAATTTCACATGCATTTATCTTTTCCGGCAAATTCATTGCAGTCATCATTAATATTTGCAACATATGATTTTGAACCATATCGCGAATGGCCCCTGCATGATCATAATATCCTGCCCTTTCTTCTACCCCAACCGTTTCACTCGCTGTTATTTGTACATTCGCAATATGTTCTTTATTCCAAAGCGATTGGAGAACAGGGTTTGCAAATTCAAGTGCTTCAATGTTTTGAATCATCGGTTTACCTAAATAATGATCAATACGGTATATTTCGTCTTCTTCAAACGTTCGGCTAAGCTTATCATTCAGCTCTCTGGCAGATGGAAGATCATGACCAAACGGTTTCTCAATCATTAGACGCTTCCAGCCATCCGTTTTATCCAGTCCACTTTCCTTAATATTTAAAGCAATAGTCTCAAAGAAGTCAGGAGTAACTGAAAGGTAGAACATCCTATTCCCTTGAATATTTTGTTCTTTTTCCCTTTCAACAACTACTTGTAATAATCTTTTATAGTCTTCCGGCTTATTCACATCTAACGGACAATAACGAAAGTACGCTAAAAAATCTTCTATATTCGGAGTACCTTCTTCCTTGCGACGAGAAAACGTTTCTATGGATTCTTTCACTCTTTTTTGAAAATCTAAATGAGATACTTCACGTCTTCCAAGCCCAATAACAGAGATTTGCTTTGGAAGCTTTTGATCTCTATATAAATTATATAGCGCGGGGTAAATTTTTCTTTTAGCTAAATCCCCTGTTGCTCCAAATAAAACAAAGGTCATTGATTCCAATTTCAGTCCCCCTCGTGATGTATAGTCATTGTTACCATAGTAAAAATGCATTGTACAGAAGCTGCCATTATGGTTGATCCACTCTTGCTTCTTAACTTTTAATTTTTTATATTTGTCGCTTTCTAATTGTCCCCAATATTAATAGTGGCAATTCAAAGCATTTTTACCACATACTACTTACCTACTTTAACTTATATAAAATAACTTAATTACTTTTAGTAATTTAATTATGTTATATCCACCATATTAACTACATAGATTATTCTCGTCAAGAAAATTGTCTCGAATTAAAGATTTTCCATTCCGTAACACCTTATTAGAAATATGTTCATGAATTGCATAATAAAAAGGCAAAACCGAACATATTCTTGTTCGATTTTGCCTTTTTACTATTGCTTCAAATGATTTTTAACTGCCCTTATAACTAATTCATGATCCTCTTCTGGTGGTAATCCTGAAACTGTTATCATGCCAATAACCCCTACATCTTTTATTTGGACCGGAAAACATCCACCAAACGCAGCATAATCCGACCTATCTAAAAGATACTTTTCATTATATGGAACGCCCGTTATTTCACTTTGTATTTGCATATAATACGAGCTATGATTATGCAAAGAAACAACTCGTTTTTTACGCTCAATCCATTGCGTATTTTCCGCAGTTGTCCCTGTCATCTTGAAATGAAATAGTTGTACACCATTTTTCGCTATATCAACAGCAATCAATTTCCCTTCTTGCCTCGCCGTTTCAACGATAAATAAACCTATTTGCAGTGCATCTTCATTTGTAAAAGAGGAAAATTGAAGTGTTTCCTCCTCTATTAAAATTTGTTTACTGATTTCATTCAAATTTGAAGTACTCATATGTTTATCCCCCTTACTCAACTTTATGCGACTCTATCGTAAGACCTTTCCATATAACTAATACTGTAAAGCGTACTCTTTTCTTCCTGGTACTATTATGAATTATATTTAACTCATTAAAAATGTATGTCCTCTAGTACTAAACATTTCGTATAGAAGTTTTCTTCCCGCTACTACTTACAAGCATAAAAAAACCAGTTACTTAAGCAACCGGTTCGCTAACAATTTTATATGGGATATTCATTCAACCAAAGGAATGCTTGTTCATAATCATCAAAAAATTTTACTGATTCTTTTGTATTAGATTGTTGTAAATAATTCAGTATCTCCCCTTCTTCAAGAAGAAAAGCAATTGCCTTACTGTGTTTCAAAATTGTTTCATTGAAAAACTTATCTTTCCATGCTTTTTGAACAGAAAAATGATCTGGCGTATATCCTTTTCTATCCACCAACAATTTGTATTTCCGTCCCTCGGAAATAAATTGCTGACAAACTTGCTCGAAATTATTAAACCATTCATACACATCATCTGTTTTAATCTTGCCGATAAGACGGGTAACAATTATATCTGCCGAAACTGTTGTGCTAATATTCAGTTCATTCAACCTAGAATCATCTCCCTTAGCTACAATTATGCGGAAATATCTCATAAAATCAATACATTTAAAATGTAATGCTTTAAAGCAACCTTATTTACGAAAAGAGGCTGTGTAGAAGATGATCTTTTGTCACTCATTAAAAAAGGGACAGATTCTCCAAACGGAGAATCCTGTCCCAAAATCGTTCTATTTTATATTGCAATAGAACTAACAATCGTGAATTAGAATAATGATTTAATACTTGCTAAAACAGTAAGTACACCTACAATAATAACAAATACGTTACTCATTTTCCCTTTGTATTTAGCTAATACTGGTACTTTTTGAATCGCATACATCGGTAATAGACATAAGATAGCAGCAACTAATGGACCACTTAGAGAATCAATAAGTCCAAGAATACTTGGATTTGTATAAGCAACAAACCAGCATGATAATACAACAAAAGTAAGGACGATTGTCTTAATTGTTTTTTCTTCAATAACTTTTCCACGTGATTTACCGAACTTAATAATCATGTCACGCATTACTTCAAATGCTCCGATATAATGGCCAAGGAAAGACTTTGTAATAGCCACAAAAGCAATGATTGGAGCTGCAATCGTGATTACAGGTGAATTAAGCTCATTAGCAAGATATGAAAGAATTGATAAGTTTTGCTCTTTTGCCATTTTTAAATCCTCTGGAGTCAAGCTTAATGTACTACTCCAAACGAAGAACATAACTACAGCGAATGTCATGATATAACAAACTTTTTGTATTTGCGCACATTTAGCATCAGTAGCATCTATGCCATACGTAGCTCTCTGCTTCACAACAAATGATGAAATCATAGGTGAATGATTAAATGAGAATACGATGATTGGTAGAATCAACAATATCGTTCCAAAATACCCTGTTCCTGTTGAAGCAGTAGAAACAGCTGAGAAGCTAAGCATTGACGTATTCCACTGTGGAATTAAAGATATTGCGATAAACAGTAGAGAAGCTATGAAAGGATACACTAGCATACTCATGATTTTTACAGTAATATCTTGACCAAAATTCAATATAGCGATCAGACCAAGAACTAATACAAGTGATAAAATAGCTCTTGGAGGCTCTGGCATGTGCAATTGATGCACGATAAAACTACTTGCAGTATTTGTAAGTGCAACCGAATACATTAGTACGATTGTATAAATTGAACCGAAATATACGATGTTAAAAATGATACTTGCTTTATTTCCGAAATACTCTCTAATTGTACCTGTGATCCCCTCATCAGCTGAATTAGAAGCGTATATCATTTTCGCAAGCGCCCTATGTGAGTAATACATAACTGGATATGCAAGCAATGTAATTAGTAGTAATGATAATAATCCACCTGAACCTGCATTAATCGGTAAAAAGAGCACCCCTGCTCCAATTGCAGTTCCAAATAGGCTCAATGCCCATGTAGTATCCTGCTTATGCCACTTTTTCGGATCTGCATATTGCTCATTTTTTAGTGCGGTATTTTCAGCTTGAACTTCTATTTTCTTTGCAGTATTCCCGTTCATATAATAGCTCCCCCTTGTATTCTATTCTCGCGTCTCTCTTTATCGCTAACGAACATTTCCTTTTTTCGGAAAATGAATTCCTTACAAGTTGCCCTACATTGTATGTCCTTCATCAAAATGAATCCTAATTGAAACACTCGCTAGTTAGCGTCCTAATATAATTGTTAGCGTTCACAAAATTGTTTACTCGTAATATCCGCTCTTTATATAAAGACCGCTTAAGAGAACAATATAGAATAGACTTCATATAATACGTTGCAACATTTTTAATAACAGTGTATTACTTTAATGGTTTCTCTTTTTTACTTTTAACAGTAATTTTAGCTAAACCAGCCTCTCATCATTTGTGAGGCATTTCTTTCTCAATTCTATACATCACTTTAATAGCTTCGGCAGCATTTATGGTATTGATTACACAAGCCACTGAAGCACTTTACATACATTTCGCCTCTAACCACACACCCTTCTTACTAATAATCGCATTTTTTATATTTTCTCCAGAGATAATAAAATTTCTCTCGACGCCCTCATTATAACGTGTATATTTATAAAATTAATATTTTTATATTTTCAGAAATATTAATTGGATATAATTTTACATGGATAATATTTTACAGTTAGCACAAAACCCTTGTCCCTATCACTTAAAACAGAATTGATCAGCAAAAAACACAGTAAAATATTGTTTATCTAAGTTACTCATTTTAAAAATACTTATATATTTCTTTACCGAAAAATTTTATTTTGATTTAAAAAAGATATTCTAGTAAATAATTAATGTGGTTAAAAAGAAATATCTCTTCAAATGTATAAACCGATTTTCAGGATATACATTACAGATATTGCATTCATATACATTTTTAACTTGATCGGTAACGAGAGAACCGCTAACATTTTTGCTAAACAAAAAAGTAAAATAAGCTGCCCATATGGACAGCTTATTTGTATCATTATTAGGAGTGGACAAACAAATCACTTCAATGTCATCTTAATTTTAGTTTTTTCAACTCTTCTTCAGGGATATTTCTATGTTTGTATTGAATGGATTTTATTTCATTTCCTTTTAGATGATATTATTGATTATTACACGATTCAACCTATTCAAAACGAATAATATAATTTTTAAAATCCCTCATTAACTAGCTCTCTTATCGAGTTTAATTTTGCAGAAAGCTCAATAAACCATTCTTCATCCCCTGTTAATAATGCAAGATCTATAAGATAAAGGATTTGCTCCTTATTTATTACCTTTGATTCAGGGAGTTTGTTAACGTGTTTACTAAAGAGTAAAATCGCTTCGTTCATTGTGTACTTGTCGTCACGTTTCACAATGCTAACTGTAACTACATCCTCCACTTCATCAAGTGCTACAATGTAACCAACTATGAATTCACCCTCATTTGATATTCCACGAACCCAATCTCCCACTTTTAAAACATGATTATTATTTGACACCATACCTTTTCACCTTCTTATAAGTATTTTTTGTAACGTTAAAAACTAACTGTAACTGTAATCATTTTCATTACAGTTGTTTTTGAAGAACTCACGGCTACATAATAATTAGGCCGCTTAACGTTCTTGATTAATAAGGTCAACAACTTCTTTCATTGTATAATTCTTTAAATATTCACCTAGATGTTCTTCCGCACCTAAGAAAATAGCAAAAAGAACTTTCCGCATATTCGAACCTACAATACACTGATCATTTGATTCTGGACACTTCGGTTGCAATGCACCTTCAGAGGTTATTTGATAAATATTCCAAAGATTAATTTCACCTAAATCACGGGCAAAAATAAAACCTCCACCCGTTCCCTCTTTTGATTGTATAAACTTATGTTTTTTTAACAAACTTAGCACTTTGCGAATGCGTACGGGATGAACACCTGCACTTTCTGAAATAGCATTACTTGTTGACATCCGATCTGACTGTAAAGCTAAATAAGTTAAACTGTGAATGGCCAAGGTAAAGTCGCTGTTCATTATTGTCCTCCTACGATAAAAAATATGATTTCTCGCTTAGTAACATACTGTAGCCATAAATATTACAGATAGGTTAGTCAAACGTTAAAATATATAAGAAGCATGCTTAGCATGAAAAAATAAATCCCTTTATATTCTATCAGAACTCCCCTATATCTCCTAACTTCATTTAACTTTTTAAGTTGCAAATAAATTTAAACAGTCCACTGTTTCTTAACTTGTTCTTCTGCCAATTGTTTAATTTTTGTCCAAATCGTATCTTTACTCACAATAACATTTGTGTGATAGTTTCTATCTTTATAATTAACCGTAACACATACTTCAATCACTTTTATTTCCTCCTTTCAAAATATTACTTATTAATTAGCCATTTTTTGCAATTCCATATTCAAAAATGTTCGAACGCTACGCGGTAAAAATTTTCGAATTTCATCCTCGTTAAAACCAACCTGTAATCTTTTTTCGTCCAGCATAATTGGACGACGTAACATTTGAGGATACTCAATTATTAATTTATAAAACTCATTAAGCGAAAGCGCCTCAATATTTATATTTAATTCCTGAAAAGTTTTAGATCTAGTTGAAATAATTTCAGTAGCACCATCTTCAGTTAAACGAAGAATGGATTTAAGTTCATCAACTGTAAGCGAATTTGATACGATATTTTTTTCGGTATAATCAATTTGATGTTCTTCAAGCCATGCTTTTGCTTTTCGGCATGAACTACAGCTTGCTGTCGTATATAAAATCACCATATTTTACACACACCTTTACTTTTTAAAATTATTATATAGATTATTGAAATGTATTAAAAAAAATTACAGTTTAGAATGAAATACACGTTATATTATTTATTCGAGAATATTTAATTTATCTGTTTTTTACAAACGATGGCAACTCACTTCTAAAAACTATACTGTAATTTTAAACTTTACAGTTCAATTAATCAACTGTTAAGTCTTGGATACATTTCATTAGGGAACAAATCATTTTCTTTTGTACGATTGTCCCATAGTGTTACAGCTAACCACTTCTTTAAAGTACATTTTATCCCACTATTTGAGTGCACCGCCTCAAAATTTGGCAAGAGCAAAAAAGCAAAGCGCGCACACTTTGCTTCTTACAAAATCCCTTTTAACTTTTTACCAATTAACCCCGCTAAATATTCATAACCTTGTCGGCCAAAATGTAAACCGTCTTTTTCATCATCTTCTACAAATCTTTTATAATTCTGTTCTTGAATCATCTCAGCATATAAGTTTAGAAAATAACTTCCTGTTTCCTTCGCCACTTCCTCTACTACGTCTGCATACTGACCAAGTACTTTATTGGTTCTATTATGCTGACGTTCTTCATCAACTGGTGCCGGACTAATAAGTAATACTTTTTCTGGTGAAATCATACTTACAATCTTCTCTAAATTACCTTTGTATACTTGTAATGGCACTGGATCAAATAATACCGAATCATTCGTACCAAGAAAAACTGTTACAAAGTCTGGTTTATAGGATAGTACATCATCTTCAATCCTATGTAACGCATCGAAAGTATTATCACCCGGAACACCCGCATTTACTACCTTCCAATTTAGAAACATCTCTTGCAGACGCGGTGTTAACCTCGGCGTTCCATCAAAAAACATTTCATCAGCTGTAATACTATCACCGAAGCATACTAACGTTTTCATAGAGCTAATTCTCCTTTTACGTACGAAATAATTTTCCTTCTACCGCCTTAACATATCTTTCAGCAGAACGTTCCACTGCCTCATTAGCATTCTCTTTCACTACCCCGTGAAAAGCATTATATAAACGGTTAAATTGCAAAGGCTTCACTCGATTCGCCATTTCCTCCACTTTTCTTGCTGGCAATGGAATTAAGTTCGGATAGCTGTACATGAAACTTACCCACTGCTGATCCGCTACGACTTGAATAATATCACCTGTTAATAAAATACCTTTCCCGTCATTTCCTTGTTCCCAATGTAATACAGAACCGCCGCTAAAATGTCCTCCGAGACGATGAATAGTAATTCCGTCCGCTAATTGTAAAGACTCGCCAGACCAGTAAATAATACGACTACTCGGGCGTACTACCCACTCTTTATCGTCTTCATGTATATAAATTGGTACATCAAACGTTTCTGCCCATTCTACTTGCGTTGAATAATAATGAGGATGAGACAGTGCAATCGCATCTAACCCGCCCCACTCTTTTACCTTCTCAATTGTCGTTTCATCTAAATAAGTAATACAATCCCATAATAAACGATAGGAATCCGTCTTTACGACAAATGCCGTTTGACCAATCGCAAGTTTCGGTTTTGTCGTAATGCTATAAAGTCCATGCTCTTCTTCTATCATTTCATTTTTATATGTGTCACTCGTTCGCAAGTTTTCTAAAGTCGTCCAAGACTGCCCTTTCGGATTCACATATTGTCTCTCCTCATCACAAATAACACAACTTACCGGTTCATCCACACTTGCTGCATACTGTACGCCGCACGTTGTACAAACGAAATTTTTCATCATAATTCCCCCTATCCCTATATTTTTATCCCGCATTAATGGGCAGTAAGACCCCCATCTCAACATTCAGCAAAAGCAAAGAAGTTAGGTGGGGCATCAACTGCCCATAAAAGCCCGATTGGTGAGGGCTGATAATCAGTGGGGGATGAAGAATCCCCACTGATTAAAGTTTCACTTTATTAAGCTGTTTTTTGTTGATAGTGATCTACTTTTTTATTTTCGATTAATAAACCTATTAGAGTCAGTAAATAGACAGCTGTAACTGACAATGGAACTACAGTAAATCCATTGTCTGCAAAAAGAATCCCGCAAACTGACGTTACGAATACAGTCCCTACTGACAATAAACCATAACTTTTACTTTCATAAATCCATACGTACGGTACAAAATGAACACCTATTAACATCGCTACTACGAAAGGTAACCACTCTGGAAATTGAAAATAGGAAAGTAATACAAACGGAATATTTAATACATTTATCCCGCCAATTAATCCAGCTAAAGTCCCTAGCGGATTTCCTTTCACAAACATATCAATTTTCAATATAGCAGCAATCATTAAGCCGAAAGGAAACACACAACCCATACCAATTAAATACACCCACACAACTTGCTTTTCAGAAAGAAGAATACCCGTTACACTCGCTACAATCCAAAATAAAATACCAGCTATTATAACAGGAACTCCCTTCTTCGTTTTTTGTGCTAAATCTATTTTTGCTTCTGCTATGTTCATTTCATTATCTCCCCCCAACTATTTGTACTATAAAGCCGGATTGATTTCGTCCATCCAATAACGCCAAGCTACTAAATAATCTTCTAAATCTTTCGGGTGGTGCCTCAAACATGTATCTATACGCAAATATAATCCTATGACTATTTCCTCGTACAAATCTCGTTCTTGTTTATGAAATACACATTGTTTCATCACATAATCAATCGTTTCTTTCGTTATATCTTCCGGAGTTGAACAGAACGCGTAAATTAAGTCATATAAAGGATCTCCAAGCACTGGTAACGGATCAATTACTCCATGTAACCTATTTTCTCGAAATATAAAATTATGAAATCCGAAATCACCATGTAATAAAAAGGGCTGATTTACTCCGGCGTCCCGATTTGCTAGTTTAAGAACTGTTCTATACTCTTTCTCACTTATGTAACGTTTTACATTTTCATAAGCTTCCATCACATTTGTCATTAAAAATTCATTCCAAGATTGAACCGGATTTTCTTTCCAGCCCCAGCCATCTGCCTCTGGAACAATTTTATACTTATTAATAACTTCTTTTACAAGTGTACGAAGCGTACTTCGTTTATATCCTCGTTCGCACGAAGTTCTACCTTCAAGGAAAGAATACACAATATATGTATGTAAAGGTTCCTTATACAAAAGCTTTGAAAATAATGTATTCCCCTCATAAAAAGAAAGAAAATGAGCTTCTTCACGTATTACTTCTGCTTCATTCTGTTTTACAACATATTTTTCGTCCAACAAATATACTGTGCTTGTCGTTCCTCCGTTCAGCACTTTTACGTTATTTGGATCATGTGAAATAACTTTCTCCTTAACGAGTTGTGCCGCAATTATTGAAATGTCCATTCCCTCACCCTTTTAATTCCGAAGATTCCCTCAATTCAAAAGACAACTTTACTATTATTTGACAAACAAATAAGAAACCCCTTCCAAAATCTTAATATAACAAAAATTCATTTACTTTTATATTTCAAAAATAGGGAAATACTAACAACAACGTTACATACATATAGGAGGACAATATGAAACCTGAATTTTTAAAAGCGGTACATGATGCCATTGGAAATGTCGAACACATTCATATAGAAGAAAGCGGTGCTGACAGCTTACTTATCCATCATGATGATGCACAGCAATTACAACAAGTCGCTAAAACGTTAGAAAACAACAATTTCCGCTCTGCTTTAAGAACAACTGGAGATGCTTCGTATATTGAAGTATTGAACAGATAATGAAAGTCCGGATGTATTCTGGGCTTTCTTTTTTATCCAATTGTACTTATGTGTAGCAAACCCTTTCATATTCTCCAGGAAAATCCAAATAGTTATTGAATACTTATAAAATCATACTTTACCATTTCAATTCCCCCACACCCGGCTCAATAAACTTCCCTGAAACATCCTCATTTGAATCGATTACCCAATCATATATATTTTGTGCTCCTTCAGCCGGAGTCATATTCGCATCAAAGGCACCAATGTCAGTCTTTAATTTTCCAGGATGAATTGCCGTTACACGAATTCCTTTACTTTCAAACTCTTGTTGTAAGCAGAGTGTTAACATATTTTGCGCTGCTTTAGCAATTCGATAGGAATAGGAGAACTGGCCTTGTGGAAATTCTTTGTTCGCCATTTTATATAATGATCCTAAGCGAGAGGACACATTTATTATTCTCGGATGATCCGATTTCTCTAAAGATACATATGTACCTTTTACAGCTCGAATTACACCTAAACAATGAATATTAAATAAGTCCGTTAACTCTTCTGAATTCGTACGTAAAACCTCAGTCTCCTTTCCAGTAATGCCAGCGTTATTTATAACTAGATCCAAATACTCTGTATATTCTTCGAGCTGGTTCTTAATTTGCTCCGTACTCTCATCAATCGATAAGTCTGCCAATATAGGAAAACATCTACAACTAAACATTTGCTTCAATTGCGTTACCGCAGCCTCAGTTCTAACTAACGGATAAACGACATGCCCATTTTCATGAAATATTTTGACTAGCTGTAACCCTAATCCGCGATTTCCACCTGTAATTAAAACTCTCATATATCCATCTCCTTATTTTTAAAATAAATAAGAAAATCCATCCACTTACCATTCTCTAAAGAAAACGCCTTTCTCTTACATTCAAAGGAAAAACCTGCTCGTTCCGCAAGGCGAACGGATGGCTCATTATCAACATGTATATGTAATTCAATTCTTTGAAAATGAAGACTACTAAAAAATAATGATAACGCAGCTTTCACACTTTCAATACCATATCCATTTTTCCAGTATTGATTATGTATGGAATACCCCATCATCGCCCATTGATAATCCATACGTAAAATTTTTATTAGCTCTAGCTTTCCAATATTAGCTCCGTCTTCTTTACGAAAAATACCTAATACATACATCTCATCTCGATGTGCTGCTTCATCAAAACCTCTTATCCATTCCGTGAACCATTCTTTCGTTGAAGACGACATGTCATGATAGCCATCATCGTATTTATACTGAGCTGGTAACCGCATTTGGAATCCATCTAGCCAACTTTTATAATCTTCTTTTTGAAACGGACGGATACTAAGTCTCTCTGTCTCTACTTGTAATAGCGGCAGCTTCATTTATATCTCTTCCTTTAATTATTGATTGAATATTCTTTATTATCTTACACAAAATACAAAATCTAGTAAATTATTATGTTTTTGATAAACAGATCCCTGTTAAACTACAATGTCAATTTTTGAGACATACAAAAAGGAAACCCCGTTCTGAAGGGTTTCCTTTTTCCATTACACTACCAACTGTTATCTATGATTTAAAACGGTATATTCTGTCTTTAATATTCCATAAACATCAACATCTTCATATGTATTTAATAAAAGTCTATTCTGTCTCAATGTGCCTTCTTTACGCAAACCCGACTTTTCTAACACCTTAATCGATGATCTGTTTCTGGAAATAGCAGATGCCCAAATTTTGTTTAGACCTAATTCAATAAAGCCAAAATGAATCATTCTATTTACTGCCTCGGTTGCAAAACCCTTGCCCCAATAATTCTTACCAATCCAATAACCAAGCTCACCTCTATTGTTACCTTTGTCAATTCTTAGTGTAATTGTACCTACAATTTCTCTTGATTCTTTAGAAATAATTCCTAAAGGATATTCGATTCCTTGCCTTATAAGTTCTGGTTGCATATCAACCCAATCTTGCGCGAACTCCAATTTATATGGGTGTGGAAGCCCAAGAATATTGGCTAATTCCTTGTCATTAGCTAATTCTTTAATTCTATATACATCATCATTGGTAAAAGGTTCTATACATAAATGCTCCGATTCTAATTTTATAGCCACGTTTTCTCCCCCTTGTACTGAAATTAATTAACTTCCTTTATTTTCAATATTACACTAAAAATAAACAAAAAGTTTCAAATATTAACAATACCTACTAACAGAATCGTAAACAAAAAATCCAGTCACGCTCACTGCATAACTGGATTTCTCATTATCTAATCACTTATTATTTTACAAGTACGTCTTCCCTTAATTCCCTCTTCAGTACTTTCCCTAAAGCATTTTTCGGTAATTCTTCCATAAATACAACTTCTGGTATTTTATAACTCGCTAATTTCCCATTACAATGCTGTATAATTTTTTCTTCCGTTAAAGGCGTTTGCATATCTTTTACAATATACGCTGTCGGAATTTCTCCCCAAAAGTCATCTGGAACTCCAACTACTGCAACTTCTAAAACACCATGTAGTTCATGAATGACATCTTCTACTTGATCTGGATATACGTTATCACCACCGCGTATGATAACGTCTTTATATCTTCCCATAATATGCAGGAATCCGTCATCATCTATCATGCCAGCATCGCCCATGTTAAACCAATTATCTTTTACTACCTTCTTTGTCGCCTTTTCATTATTCCAATATCCTTTAAACATGTATGGACTTCTTACATGAATCTCTCCGACTTCATTTGTTGTTAGTTCCTCACCTGTTTCTGGATGGACAATTTTCAGCTCTACATGTTTCAAAGTTTTCCCTACAGAAGACATCTTTTCTTTTCCCATCATTGGATGCCATGAAGTGACAACCCAACCTTCTGTACTCCCATAGCCTTGCACCATATATATTCCTTTTTCCATATATTTTTGAATAAGTGTTTCTGGCACTTTTGTACCACCACTTTGCGCTACTTTAAAAGTTGAAATATTACGTTCTTTTTTATTTAGCTCATCAAGCATGTAGCTATACACAGCTGGGAACGCAAGCATCGTCGTAATTTTCTCTTCTTCAATCTTATCCCAAATAAGAGTAGGATTCGAATCAGCTAAGAAAATCATCGTAACGCCATGATAAATGCAATTTAAAATAGAAAGCACGCCACTCATATGGAACAATGGATGCACGGATAAAAAGCGTTCACCTGCTGGAATTTCTCTTTGGCCCGCAATTTCAGCAAAATAATGATGTAAGTTTTTATGTCCAATGACACATGCCTTCGCCTGTCCAGTCGTTCCTGAAGTAAATAAGTAAATCGCATCATCATCTTCATGAACTTCTACATTCGGCTCTGTAATTGACTGTTTTTGTAATGTTACTTCAAATGAACCAAAGCCTTCTTTTGTCGTTTTAATTACATAAGGAATTTCTTTAACAGCATCAATCTTTAAAGCTTCATGGAACTCTTCATCAATAACTAACACTTTTAATTTTGCTTCTTTTACAATCGTTTCTAATTCATACGCAGTAAGCTGATGATTTAGTGGAATACACACAGCTCCAATTTTTAAACTTGCCATCATAACACTTGGAAATGGATGATTATTTTTGCATAGTATTCCAATACGATCTCCCCTTTGTACACCGCTTTGTAATAAATAGTGTGCAAGCTGATTCACTCGTTCATTATACTGTTGAAACGAATACCTTTTCTTTCCGCCTACAAGCGCTTCCAAATTTGGTGACTGCATTGCTCTTTTTTGTAATAATTTTTGCATCGTTCTCAAGTAAAACTCCCCTTTATATATGTTAGGTTTTTTATTTTATCAGATTAACTATTAATTTACTAAAGATTACACTTAGTGAATATAAAGTGAAACTTTAATCAGTGGGGGTTTTCTTCATCCCCCACTGATTATTAGTTGAACCAATCGGACTTTTATGGGCAGTTGATCCCCCTCCTAACTTCTTTGCTTTCGCTGAATTTTGAGGTGGGGGTCTTACTGCCCGTTAAAGCGGGATAAAATTAATAAAATAGCCATCTACTTAACAAGTAAATGGCTATTCCCTCTTATATATTAGAATACTGCTTATTCATCACATATCGTACATACTCCGGTGCGCTTTTATCAATCTCTTCATCACTTAATTTATATTCAGCACCGTATAAATAAAACGAAGGTATAAATTTCATGTCTGTATATAAGCACGTAGCTTGAAATGGTTTCGTCAACTCACCCATCGTAATTCCGCTATTTTCATAGTCTTTTTCTAATCCACCTATAGAAATAGCTAGACCAAACTCTTTCCCCTTCACTTTATCTCCTTTTGATCCATAAGCAAATCCATATGTTAGTACATCGTCAAACCATTTTTTTAATAATGGTGGTGAGCTGTACCAGTATAGCGGAAATTGAAATATATATCGGTCGTGTTCTACTAACAGCTTTTGCTCTTCTTCCACATTAAACTCCCAATTCGGTGCCACTTTATACAATTCATGCACCGTAATCTCATCCGAATGTTTCTCAAGTTCTTCAATCCATCTTTTATTAATTTTTGATTTTTCAATATCAGGGTGTGCTACAATTACAAGTGTTCTCATCATTTCCCATCCCCTTTTCAAATTATTCAATCCTTTACGTATTAGTATGAGTGAGTCACATATAATTGAAAAGTACGTACTTTAAAGTGCTATAGGAACCTTAAAGTACCTGTGGAGGTGTTATATGAATCAAAATGAAGACTGCCCAATTGCAACGACACTCGATGTTATCGGTGGAAAATGGAAAGTTCATATTTTATGTGTTTTGATGGATGGAAAAATGCGAACAAATGAAATCCGGCGAGAAATTCCAAACATTACACAAAAAGTTCTGACACAACAACTTCGGCAACTTGAAGCTGACAGGATTATCCATCGTACTGTATATCAAGAAGTACCACCAAAGGTTGAATACACAATAAGCGAATACGGGAAATCTTTAATGCAAATTATGGATGAACTATGTGAATGGGGAAAAGATCATCAAATGAAAAGATTACATGACTAAAAAAACGTACCCATTTCTTTACATACTAATGGGAACGGCACATCACTATCAAGCTAACAAAAAGACCTTAATAAGAAAACTTTCATTTTTATAGTCCATTTATAATTTAGCTTGATAGTGATACGGCAAGACCCAAATAAAGAAATACATTAGACCAATAGAAAAACAACAAATACGACTAACGTTACTAAAAAAATTATAGTTATTGAAGTGCTTTCTTTTGAAGTCTAAACAGTCACCCTTTAAGCCAAGCTTAATAAGATCGCTTTTGTACGATTATCCGTTACTTCATAATAAATTTCTAACCCTTTCCGAGTACCTGTAACAACTTTAGTAGCTTTTAGTTTTGATAAATGTTGACTAATTGTGCTTTGAGGCATTTGTAACATTTCATACATTGTCGTTACGTTAATAGGACCTTTTGCAAGCATTATTTTTACTAATGATAAACGGACCGGATGCGCCAACACCTTTAATACTTCAGTGATTTCTTCATACATTTCTTTCATATTTTTTCTCCCCTTTTATATAAAGTGAAACTTTAATCAGTGGGGGTTTTCTTCATCCCCCACTGATTATTAGTTGAACCAATCGGGCTTTTATGGGCAGTTGATCCCCCGCCTAACTTCTTTGCTTTCGCTGAATTTTGAGGCGGGGGTCTTACTGCCCATTAAAGCGGGATAACTTTTAATGATATCCATATATATAATTCGAAAGGATATACGATTTTATGTCCGTCATTTTAAAAAAATATTAAAAAGTCCCTTCAGATGGAGAGAATCCCCCTATTCTATAGATGTTTCTTTCACTCGATATTATGTGGTAGGGGCCTTCCTTACTGAGACCCTCTACCATTGTTCCCTTGCTGGGGCCCATTATTCCCTTGCGATTCTCTTCCGTTGTCCCCTTGACCATTTCCGTTATTCCCTTGCGATTCTCTTCCGTTGTTTCCTTGACCATTTCCGTTATTCCCTTGTGATTCTCTTCCGTTGTTTCCTTGACCATTTCCGTTATTCCCTTGTGATTCTCTT
>NZ_JAKUFT010000049.1:0-37774 GCF_022663605.1 Bacillus cereus group sp. BfR-BA-01379 | reverse complement strand
CCCAACTGGACCTCAAGGAATACAAGGGATAACCGGATCAACAGGTCCAACCGGTCCAACGGGTGCAACCGGACCGACGGGAGCAACTGGTCCACAAGGCATCCAAGGAATTCAAGGACCACAAGGGGTAACAGGTCAAACGGGTGCAACAGGCGAGACAGGAGTAACCGGTCCACAAGGCGTGCAAGGAATCCAAGGACCACAAGGGATAACTGGTCCGACGGGAGCAACAGGAGCGACGGGAATAACAGGTCCTCAAGGAATCCAAGGAATTCAAGGTCCTCAAGGTGTGACGGGAGCAACCGGATCAACCGGAGCGACGGGAGCGACTGGTGCAACAGGCCCAACAGGAATCCAAGGAATCCAAGGAATAACAGGAGCAACAGGGGGAACGGGAGTAACAGGCCCAACCGGTGCCACGGGCCCAACCGGCTTAACAGGATCAACCGGATCATCTGCTATATCAACAGGTGGCGGCTATTTCTTTTCTACATCAACGAGTGCCATTGCAGCAAATGCCAATATTCCAATTAATAGTGGATCTACAGTATATGGAACAGGTGTATCTTTAACTAGTGCCACAACGGTTACCATATCTACGCCAGGCATATATTTAGTAAGTTATTATTTTCAAGGAGATGCAAGTGCGGGGAATGAGACAGTATCTGTAAGATTATTATTAAATGGAGCCCAACTAACAGGGAGTTTTATACAAAACGTAACGACATCAACTGTAGTAATTGAACCAGCCATTTCAAATACACTTCTTGTGAATGTAACGAGTGCAAATTCAACATTAATATTACAAAATGGTCCGTTAGGTGTAGGGCATGTGACCACTATAGCAGGTGCGATTACGGCAAGTTTAAATGTAGTGAGAATTTTATAAGAAATATAAAAAACACAAGGAATGTCTATACAGACACACCTTGTGTTTTTCTCTTTATCTTTTCGGTTGAAAAATATGCTGAAAGAAGTATTTGTGATGTAAGTTATCTACAACTTTATTTGCTTGATATGTGCGGTGTTGTTCGAGTCGAAGTCTTTGCTCCATCATTTTTATTGCGTGATCAGATAAACGTAACATTATACATGTCTCCTTTTCTATAAATATAGGTGTCTATTGGTATCGATTCCATATTTATAATTAAGGAGGTACACTGTGTAACATAGGCAAAAAGCACCTTCCTCTCCCATTACGCTTACGAGGTTAGCTGTCGGACTCGGGAAGTGAGAGTTTCCCTACTAAAAAAAGATTCGCCCCAAGTAGCATGGCTACAAAAATGGTTCCCCCGCTCCAAATTTCGGACTCAGCAAAAGGTTTTATAAAGTAAAAGATAACATAAATAAATTAATGAGTCAAACTATTTATTGTTTTCTGATTTTTTCAAGGAGGTTAAAACCACACCATCGGGTAATATGATATCCTTTATTTCAATAAAACCATGTTTTTTATATAAAGACAGAGCAGGGGTATTTTCTTTCCCTGTTTGTACAATATATGTTTGGGAAGGGGAGAACATGTCAAATACATATAGTAGTAGTTTTGTTGCAATTCCTTTATGAAAATGATTAGGGGATACTACTAAACGATGAATATCAACTTCCTCTTCATCCATTTTAAAAGAAATAAACCCGGCAAGTGTATCTTCATAAAAATAGCCGTAAAAAATTTCATCACATAATTGAATATCGGCTACAGTATCATAAAGACGAGGGATAGCCGTACTATTTATATATTTTGCTTCAATTTCATAAGCGGGTATTTGAATGTTTAAAATAGAAGTAGCAGTGTTGTGAGAAGTTGTTACTAATTTTTGAATCATAGGGTAAAACCTCCTTATAGGCTTTATTTTCATAGATTTGACAAGATTTTTCTTTATTGGATATAATAATTATAATAGTTACATAACAATTTAGTATTAAAAAGAAATACACCATAATAGAAATGGAGGGCTAAAAATGGGATGGATTATCACATTAATAGTTGGTGCTATTATAGGTGCAATTGCAGGTTCTATAACGGGTAAAAATTTTCCAGGTGGTATGTTCGGAAATATTATCGCAGGTTTATTAGGTGCTTCGTTAGGTGGTAGATTATTTGGATCTTTTGGGCCATCATTTGGTGGGATTCATGTCGTACCAGCATTATTAGGGGCAATCGTGTTAATTCTTATTGTATCATTTGTAGTGAAAGCTGCAAGGAAATAAAGATATAGATTATGACGAAAAGCCCTGAATAAGGGCTTTTCATTATTCAAAGAGGTGGTTTCATTGGAGAAAATAAATATAAGAAAAAGAGATAAGTTGAAAAAGTTTTTTAGAGAGCAAAATTATTTAGCGGTGTTACTCGGCTTTGCGTTATTGTTTATTAACATATTATTGCTAACGAAGATTTCTTTTGTGTTTACTCCGTTTATCGTCTTTTTAAAAACAATTTTCTTCCCGGTATTATTAGCGGGCGTGCTATTTTATATTTTGCATCCATTCGTTTCGCTTTTAGAAAAGAAAGGTGTTTCAAGAATCGTATCAATCGCTTCTATATATATAATAGTACTGGGATTATTTGTGTTTTTAGTTGTAACAGTAATCCCGATTATTAAAGATCAAATTGATGCATTAATAGATAACTTACCGTATTTCGGTCATGAAATTGAGCGAGCGGCACGTAGATTCGGGGAAAGTAATTTACTAGGAAAAATTCAGGAGAATTTAAATATTGATGTAGCGAGTATGGTAAAAGACTACACAGTTGATTTTACGAAGTCGTTATCATCAGTAACTGGAAATGTAACTGGATTTTTAAGTACTGTTACAGAGGTCGTTTTAACGTTTGTAATGGTTCCGTTTATATTGTTCTATCTTTTAAAAGATGGTGAGCAATTACCGAATCATTTCTTAAAGTTTATTTCAGAACAAAGACAACCAGCAGCGATGAGAATACTAGATGATATGCATTATGCGATTAGCTCGTATATTAGAGGGCAAATTATCGTTAGCTTGTTTATTGGTATTATGTTATTAATCGGCTACCTGATTATTGGTATTAAATATGCGGTACTACTTGCAATTTTAGCGATGATTGTAAATATCGTTCCGTACGTAGGACCAATCATCGCAATTACACCAGCTTTAATTATCGCATTTATTGACTCGCCAGCAATGGTGTTAAAAGTAATTATCGTTATGATGGTCGTACAATTAGCAGAAGGTAAATTTATTTCTCCGCAAGTTATGGGAAAAAAGCTAGACATTCACCCAATTACTATCATTTTTATTATTTTAACTGCCGGAAATTTATTTGGAATTATGGGGATTATTTTAGCAATTCCAGGATATGCGATATTAAAAGTGTTAGTAACGCATAGTTATAGATTTGTTAAGTTGAATACGTGAAAAAAGCTAGAACAGATATTACTGTTCTAGCTTTTTTACTCTTTCTATAGTAGACAAATTGACCTCATGCGTAGGCTTTTAATTCAACAATAGGTAGATTGCTTTCCTTTAGTTTGTAATCAAATATTAAATCGTCCATGCGAAAAGTAGCATCTACTTCAAGAGAAATGAAAGTACCTCCGATTTCTACTTGATTTCCGTTCTCATTTTCAAAAGTGAGCGCACCGTCAAATGTTTCTATGTACTCATCGCAAGTGTATACATATATAGCGATAGGTGTGAAATGTATAATTACCCCTAAAGTATCATCTTGACTTTTATCATCGTTATTAAACGTATCAATCTTTTCATCATTCTTTTTAGTAAACCAACCCATAACATCACCTCGTTTTTGTATTGCAAATCGATTCTGTATATATTGATTATATATTATTTGGAATAAATCGGTAATAATTATTGCTAAAACTTAACAAAAAAAGAAAATTCAGTTTTAGGTAAACGGGAAATGTGATAAACTGTAAAAAATAACGAAAAGCAATGAAAGAGAAGAGTACATATTCAAAACTTTTTAGAGAGCTGATGCGTGGTGGAAATCAGTAAGGGATGAATATGGAATGGGCTCTGGAGCTTCTAGCTGAAATGAGTAGGCAAAGACGGTTACTTCACGTTAAGAAGTTGAAGCGAGCTATGATGATAGCTAATGAAGGTGGTACCGCGGGAGTCTCTCGTCCTTTTTTAAGGATGAGAGACTCTTTTTATTTTGAGAAAGGAGGGGTTAGGTTGAGCGAAAAAATAATGTTAACTGGAATTAAGCCGACAGGTTATCCGCATTTAGGAAATTATATTGGTGCGATTAAACCTGCACTGCAAATGTCAAAGAGTAATGAAGGAAAAGCATTGTATTTTATAGCGGATTATCATGCGTTAAATGCTGTACATGATCCAAGTCAGTTTAGTAATTATACGAAAGAGGTAGCAGCTACTTGGTTATCACTCGGACTAGGAGAAGATGTTATTTTTTACAGACAAACAGAAGTGCCGGAGATTCTAGAATTAGCTTGGATATTAGCTTGTCTAACTCCGAAAGGGCTTATGAACCGTGCCCATGCATATAAGGCGAAGGTGGAGCAAAATAAAGAAGCGGGGTTAGAGGTCGATGCAGGAGTGAATATGGGGTTATATACGTACCCGATTTTAATGGCAGCTGACATATTACTATTTCAAGCTACTCAAGTACCAGTCGGGAAAGACCAAATTCAACATATTGAAATTGCGCGTGATATTGCGACGTATTTTAATCATACATTCGGTATGACATTTACGCTTCCGGAGTATGTCATACAAGAAGAAGGTGCCATATTACCTGGCCTTGATGGAAGAAAGATGAGTAAAAGTTACGGAAATGTGATCCCGTTATTTGCAGAGCAAAAAAAACTACGAAAGTTAATATTTAAAATCAAAACAGATTCTTCACTTCCAAATGAACCGAAAGAACTAGAAACGTTATTTACGATATATAAAGAATTTGCGACAGAAGCTGAAATGCAGTCGATGCGTGAAAAGTATGAAACTGGCATTGGATGGGGCGATGTGAAAAAAGAGTTGTTTCGCGTTGTAGACCGCGAATTAGCTGGCCCCCGTGAGAAATATGAGATGTATATGAATGAGCCGAATTTATTATACGAAGCGTTAGAAAAAGGTGCTGAGCGTGCAAGAGAAATCGCAAAGGTAAATTTAGCGGAAATTAAAAAACGGATTGGATTTGAGAGGGGACGCTGAGCGTTCCCTTATTTTTTTTATAAAAAAATCGAACGAAATTTGAATTTGTTACCAATATAGAGTGAGGAGGGATAGAAATGGTTACAATTCTCGAGTTAAAAGTGTTGTTATTCCAAATAGGAACAGAAATTGTACCACCTAGTAATTTAAAAGAAAAAGTTTTAATTCAAGTTAATCTGATGGAGGAAATAACATTTAATCATGTTGAGGTGAATAAAGATGAGTGAAACTGTGTTAGCAGTTCAAGGTTTAAGTAAGACGTATGAGAGTGTAGATACAAATGTTAGAGCTTTACAAAATGTATCTTTGGAGCTGAATAAAGGAGAACTCCTTGCCGTAATGGGGATGAGTGGGTCTGGGAAGAGTACATTACTAAACATACTTGGTGCTTTAGACAAGCCTGATGAGGGAATTGTATATGTAAATGGTGAAGTGCCTAAAAATATGTTTGTTGAACCATATGCCACGGAGTACAGGCGGGATAACATAGGATTTATCTTTCAGTCATTCCACTTATTAAAGGATTTATCTGTAGAAGAAAATATTGCATTACCCCTCATATTATCAGCTGATTCAGAAGAGGAGATACGAGAAAAAACAAATAAAATATTAGATGTTCTTGGTTTAATAAATTGGAGAAATCACCGACCAGTTCAGCTTTCTGGGGGACAACAACAACGTGTTGCAATTGGTAGGGCGTTAATAACATCTCCTCCAATTGTTCTTGCAGATGAACCTACTGGAAATTTGGATTTCAATACGTCTAATGATATTTTACGAGTACTAGTCGATATGAAACAAAGATTTAATCAAAGTATGATTCTTGTTACTCATGATCCCCATATCGCTACGTATGCAGATCGGGTTCTCTTCTTTCATAATGGAGAAGTTGTTGATAATTATACGTGTTCTCATGGAGTAAATGATATGAATATTATTTTAGATAAATTTAAAAAATTAATGGAGATATCAAAATGATAAAATCAGTACGAGGATTAGGTTTACGCTTTTTTAAGAAGAATAAATTTACTGCTATTTCCTCTATAGTTAGTGTTATGTTGGCCGTTTCTCTAATTGTTACGATGATTGTGTTTTCGAGTCATGCGAAACAGTCTGTTATAAATGAAGTGAAAAATGTATATGGAGATATGGATTTATCTGTTGGATATAACCCTGATCAAAATAAATTGATGGATAAATCTTCACTACAAAATATTAAGAAACAAGAAAATATTGAATACATGTCAAAAGTATTAGTAAATCATTTACAAGTGAATAAATTGAATGTAGCTATTTATACAGTAGGTGTTCAAAATGATTCGTTATCTAAAAGTCGATATCACTTCTCTGAAAATTTATCAAATGAGGAAGTAACATTAAATGATGGATTAGCAGAAACTTTACAAGTAAAAGTTGGGGAAAAGATTGAAATAGAAAATAAATCCTATGTAGTAAAAGAAGTGTTACCTGATATAGAAGCTGGAGGTTCAGCTCCAGATATACTCATTTTATCGGAAGATGCGGTGAAACAGCACGTATATGAAAAAACGGGTAAACACAATGAGGCTACTTATGTGTTAATAAAAGCAAAAGAGAATGCGGATGTACTAGCATTGTCTAGTCAAATTCATAAAATAGACGAAGAATTAAGAATCGATATTGCAGAGGAAGACGAGTTTTTTAAAAGTAATTTAGCATCATTACATATTTTTATAATCGTTTTATCTGCATTAATACTTATTATTACATCGTTATTATTAATGTCTAACTTTGAAGTATTTTTATATAAATATAAAAGTCAATTTGCTATTATGCGATCAATGGGAGCAACAACGAAACAAATGTTTAAAGTTATATTTATTCAATGTAGTGTAATTAATTTTTTTGGTGGAATATTCGGTTTGTTACTAGCTGTAATAAGTGACCGTTTTTTACAAAGTTGGCTAGAACAGTTATTTGCTTTTCAAATGAATTCAATGGGTTTCGACTATGAAGTAGCAATTGTAACAATGATTTGTAGTATCTTTTTTATTGAACTGTTTATGTTATATCCTTCGTACAGAAGTTCGAAAATATTGCCAGTAAAGCTTATGCGCGAAAATGAAGAATCAGACTTTTCTAATAAAAAAACACGCAGTATTATGGGGAAATTCCTTTTAATTAGTAGTATATTTTTAACTGTTTTAGGTGGCTTTGTAGCAAATACGGGAGATACGCAGGCGATAGTGATATTAATAGGGTCTATATTTCTTGTTTTAGGGGTGTATATATTATTTCCTATTTATCTTTCTTCGATATTAATAGCATGTCTACCTATAATGAAAAAAATATTTGGAAGGAATACATTTGTTGCTATTAAAAATGTAATTCCGCAAGTAAGGAAAAATACATTTGTTATCTTAATGATAAGTACAATGATGGTAATAGTTGTCTTCGGCTCCACTATATTTAAAACGATGCAAAAAAATAATGAAAGATATTTAAACCGAGAATTTCCAACACATATTGTTGTGGAAAATCGTTTGACTAATGATTCAACCATTACCTTACCTCATATACAAAATATATTTAAAGAAATAAGTAGTGTAAAAGGAGCTAGTACAATTAGTACGAACTCACTGGCAGAATTAAAACAAGGTGAAAATTATATTACTTTTGACTATAATTTAGGTGATTTAAAGGAAATGGAAAAGCAAGGATTACTGCCAGAAGTACCTGCAAATTTGGAGAATAGTATAATTGTTACAAAAGAGTTAGCGGAGCGGTATAAACTTCATGCAGGTGATATCGTTCAATTGGGTCTATTTTCAGAACAGGAACAAAAAGTTAGACCGACTAGTAAGGTAGAAATCGTATTAATTGTTAATGAGCTACCGAATTCTCCTGCGGTACTTATGGATTGGAGTAATGTAACATATAAACAAAATTATACAGTTTTTGAGCGAGCATTTATTAGTTCAAATAATGAGAGAGAGACGTTGGAGCAATTAAAGAAATTGAAAGGTCAATATCCACAATTAAAAATAAGTAGTTATACTCAATCGTTAAAGCGATCTAATTTAATGTTTCAGCAAAGGTGGTCCATCTTCATCGTTGTTATTGTAGTAATTTTATTTAGTGTAACATTAGGGGTATGTAATACACTTATAAATAATATTCAATCTAAAAGAAAAGAGTTTGCTATTTTAAGAGCAATAACAGTTAAGAAAAAGGGGATTGTACAAGTTATTTTGACGCAAGTTAATTTATATGTACTTATTGGAATCGTACTAGGGGCTGTTATAGGAATATTATTAACCTATATGGTAAGTATAATAGATCGTACACCTTTATTTTTTGATTTCCAACTTATCGTAACGGTAATAGCGGGGATGTTCGGAATAGTCCATATTATTTTTATTCCTTTTGCTAATAGAATAGGGAAAAGGGACATTGTTCAAGAGTTAAATAGGGATAATAAATAAAAATATAGTCAAGATGAATTCCATCTTGACTATATTAATAGTTCAATTCGAATTCTGAAAGTCAGTAACAATCCTCTCAATAACAGAAGGAAGATTACTAGGTAACTCATCAAGCGGAAAGAAGCGTAGTTCTTTCGATTCCGTTTGGTCGCATACAAGTTCACCATTGAATTCGCGGCAAATATAAACAACGAGTACACCGTGTACTTGATCGCCGTTTGGGTAGATTTGAAAGAAATCAGGTCCTGAGTATGTACGGAATAGTTCTGGATTTTTAATGATAAGTCCCGTTTCTTCATATACTTCTCGCTTTAAAGTCTCTTCTAACGTTTCGTTATATTCTAAGGCACCACCAATAATACCCCAGCGGTTAAAATCTGTACGGAGCTGCAGTAATATTTCATTTTTCTCATTTAATATAATGGCGTGTGAACCGATTAAAATAAGTGGTTGATTACCTACTAGATTTCTCATGTCTTCAATATATCCCATAGTTGTTCTCCTTATATTTTAATAATAGTTAGGAAGTTCTTTTAACATTCTTTCTGTTTTACGTGCTGTAAATGCTAAGTTATGATCATCTTTCGTTCTGAAAAATAATGTGCGTAAAAAGGTTTTAATGTTGGCACATAAAATACAATACTCATTAAGCGAAAGGCGTTTTCTAATTTGAGGAAGCCTTTTTATTTTTTTATGAATAATAGAGACTAACTCGTCTTGTGGAAAGTCATGATACAGCATTGCTAGTAACGGCGTAATAATGCGTTCGTCTTCGTTATTGTGAAAAAGATCAGATGGGATAAAAATTTTATTTAATAAGCAATGAATTAATTCTTCATACCATTCAAAGGTCGTATAGGAATTGTGAACAATTTCAGTAAAGGCATCTGATACGTGAGCAAGACAATGAGCCCATCCTTTATTTTCAATATAGCCTCGAAAATCCGTTTCTAAGTTTGTATATGAAATGAGTTTGTTTTTTATTTCTTCAATATCTTCCTCTGTGAAAAAGTAGTGCGAGTTAGCGAATTGGAGTATTAGCGCGATTAACGAAACAGTGTAAGAACGTGTGAAAACCCCATCTGTATGTGGGGAGTGAATATCACAATATAAATACTCATCGCTTAAACAAGTTTGCAGAAGTAATTTCAGCTGATCATCCATAAGGAATTCATGATGAATGAAATAGGAAAAGCATTTATATATAAGTTGGTAACGAACGTAACTATCAGTCGTTCCGACATACTGAAGCATATTGAGCGTTAACTCATTTATATCTATATGTTGCAGTTGCGTATAGTCATTTTGTTGTATAAGCTCTAACTGTTGTTGTAACGTTGTAATATCCAATGGAGAACCTCCTCCGCACTTTAAAGATGCGATGTTTTCTAGTATTCTATATATTCAAGGACAATCCTGCTCATGCAAGGAGAACAAGTAGAAATTCGAGTATGACATAGATGAGGGAAGTATATGATGACTATAGAACAGTTAGAAAAACATTTTAAAATAAGAAGAAATGCTTCTTCTATCATGATAAAAGAAAATAATGCAGAGCCTTTTACAGAAGAGCAATTAAAGGAAATGATGCAATATTGCGTTGCTGAGGCTAAAAAAGAGGGAATAGAAAACTTACATTTTGAGATTTCTTCAAAAAGCCCAAATTACGATGTGTATAAGAAATGTTTTGAAACGTATTTATTTGAATATATTACTGAAAATATGATTGTGTTTAAGGATATATATGAAGTAGAAGATATAGAAAGTGAGATTGATTTTAAGCTTATTGAAGAGATTGGCGAAGACGTTTTTTACTCACTGTGGAATGAAGTGACGGGAGAACAAATCGATTATGATCAATTTGTAAATATGATGTTGCAAGAAATTGGTGAGCAATGGAAAGAACATTGTTTAACAGCAAGTATCAATGAAGAGCCAATAGGAATTGTAATCCCGCATATTGAGAGAGATACGTTAGAAGAGGGGAAACTCATGTATTTCGCAGTCGCTCCAAATATGCGAAATAAAGGGTATGAAGCAGCATTCTTTACAGGAGCAATGTTTGTTTTAAAAGAAATAGGTGCATCTTATTATATTGGCGAGACAAATGTACAAAATGAGTGGATGAAGGATGTTTTTGAAAAGAACGGATGTCAGTTGCTGAGTTGTACTGAGCGATATGTGAGGAAGTTTTAGGAGGGGGAAAAAGGTTCTTGAACTTGTTTAACGGGAATCCGTGTACAAATTTTGAACAAGTAAAAGAACTTCTTGCCTGTTTGTAAGATAAAAAGAAAAATGAGAACGACAAAATAGATATTTCTATAATACAATAAAGAAAGATTCGATTATACGAGAAAGTGTTGGTGAAAGAATGGAGCAGCAAAGAAATTGGTTACAAGCAATTGTAGAAAGAAATGAAGACAATACGCTATATATAAAGTGGGAAAATAATATAGAAGAAGTTCGTATTTATTGGAGTACTTCACCAGAGCATATTGAAGAAAATGGAGAATTACTTGCAACGGTAAATGGAGAGTCATCATGTACAATTGAAAACCTTAGTGAAAATGAGCGTCCATATTTTAGACTAGTTGGAAGTAATGGACAAGCAGTGACAGTAGCTGAGCGTAGATTGCCATTACAAGGCGCGTTTAACTTCCGTGATATGGGAGGATATGAAACGACTGAAGGCCGTAAAGTAAAATGGGGCAAGTTGTACCGTTCTGAAGAATTAGCAGGGCTAACAGAATGGGATATCGACTATTTACAAAAGTCTGGCTTAAAGTTAATTTGTGACTACCGTACAGACTTTGAAGTGAAGCATAAGCCGAATCCAGAGATTACAGGTGCTCGTCAAGTGTGCTTACCAGTTATGCAAGATTTAGCGAAAGATTTAAACATAAATGAATTTTTCCAAGTTGGTGACCTTTCCATGTTAGGGAAGCCAGGCGAGTATCTTGTGAAAATGAATCAAGATTTCGTAAGTGGTAATGAAGCATTCGTGAGCTTCTTAAACTTAGCGCAAAACCCGGAAAACTTACCGTTAGTAAACCACTGTACAGCTGGAAAAGACCGTACAGGATTTGGATCGGCATTATTATTACTTTTACTAGGTGTACCAGAAAAAACAGTAATGGAAGATTACTTACTAAGTAACGGCTTCCGTGAAAAGTTAAATGAAAAAATGATGGCCTTTTTAGGTGCGAAACTTCAAAATGATGAAAGTAGAGCAATATTAGGTGCGATGTTTGAAGCGCGCGCTGAATATTTACAAGCTGCGATTGAAGAAGTGAAAAAGCAATACGGTTCAGTTGAAGCGTATGCTGAAAAAGCACTTGGCTTTACGAAAGAGTCGTTAGAAGAAATGAAAGTGTTATTGCTAGAGGATAAATAAGAAAGAGGGAGGCTAATTGGATTAGCCTCCTTTTCTATTATGAAATTTTTCGTTGCCTTATTATTCCTATGATAATTGGAATAACTGTCCCAATTAACAATATCGGTAAAAATAATTTTCCGAAACCGCCGCTCCAATCTAGAGCGATTGAAATGGTTTCAAATTGGATGAAAGCGAAAATAAGTAAACAGACATTTTTTAATTGATTTAGCATTTTTCTGCTGTTTAAATAAAACTGTTTAGCATTTGATTCATTCAGTCTTTGTGGATAGTTATGTACTTCTGGAAACTTTTCTAAAGTTTGCATTAAAAGGAGTATGAATAGCCCTATTCCTGGCAGAAGTAAAAGTTCCCACTTTGATCCCCAGCGATCTACAGATCCATATGCGTTATAATGTGCGGGCACTTCCTCGGGTAATCTTCCCCAAATGATGATCAAAAAAATGATTGATCCAAAGAACAATGAATATCCAATGATATCTCCAACCCATTCACTTTTTGTTTTTGGGATTTGTACTTTAGGTCTTTCCCATGAATTTACTATGTTTTTCCGCCCCTTTCTATTCCTGTATTACCTTTTTGAAATTTGGATTCATTATCCAAATTATCTCAAATGTATAGTATTTTCACAATTAATTATTTTTGAATAACATGACTCGTGTGCCATAAACAACTGTAAGATTTCTATACAGTTACTATTCATAAAGGGAAAAAAGTTCGACTTAAGAGACAATTAATGAGAAAATACAAGTTGTAAATAACGTACTAGTTGAGGAGAGCATAATGAAATATAAAGTTATATTATTCGACGTAGATGATACATTATTAGATTTTCCTGAAACGGAAAGAAATGCTTTGCATAACGCGTTTGTACAGTTCGGGATGCCTACAGGGTATAATGATTATCTTGCAAGTTATAAAGAGATTAGTAATGGATTATGGAGAGATTTAGAAAATAAAATGATTACATTAAGTGAATTAGCGGTAGATCGATTTAGACAATTATTTGCCCTTCATAATATAGAAGTAGATGCACAGCAATTTAGTGATATATACCTTGAAAACTTAGGGGAAGAAGTACACCTTATAGAAGGTGCAGTGCAATTATGTGAGAATCTACAAGATTGTAAGTTAGGTATTATTACGAATGGATATACGAAGGTGCAACAATCTAGAATTGGGAATTCGCCTTTATGTCATTTCTTTGATCATATTATTATTTCAGAAGAGGTTGGTCATCAAAAACCAGCGCGTGAGATTTTTGATTATGCATTTGAGAAGTTTGGGATTACTGATAAATCAAGTGTATTAATGGTTGGAGATTCGCTAACTTCTGATATGAAAGGCGGAGAAGATTACGGCATTGATACGTGTTGGTATAATCCAAGTTTGAAAGAAAATAAGACAGATGTTAAGCCGACTTATGAAGTGGAGAGCCTGCTACAAATTTTAGAAATTGTGGAAGTGGCGGAAGAAAAGGTAGCTTCATTTTAATTGTTTTGATATTTTTCGCTAAGTCGATATTCTTTATCGAATTGTCGATATATCGAAAAAATCGTTGATATAATTTGAGTTGCGGCCAATATATAGGTAGGATAGGTGTAACAATTAGAGGTGAGTAAAGAATGTTAACGTTTTTATTTGAGTTAGACAAGGCTATTCCGCAGAAGGATGAGCCAAAGTATGATGCATATACAAAGGGTTTTATTGAAGGGGATTTAACGATCCGCGTTAGTGACAGCGTACTTTTTCAGAAGTCATGTATGAAGGTCGCAGAGCTCGGCATTTATTTAGGACAGTGGATGGAACAAGTGCAACACGGTCAAAACGTACATATGAATTATGAAACGAGTGACCGTGAGGAAGTTATTCTCGGATTCGTATATGAAGAGGAAGATCAGTGGAGAGTTACTTCTAGTTGGCAACAATTTGACCTTCAGGAATGCATATCCACGACAGCATTAGTAGAGAGCGTCGGGCGTTATTTATATGAGCTAAATAAGGAACTGCGTGCGATAGAATATCCTGTGACATTTGATCAGTATTTAAGAGGAGAGCGAATGATGCAGCTTTCTTACAAACGACTGTGTGATAGTAAAGCGGATACGACGTCGATAGAGGTTTACAATGAAAGCGAAAGAGTAGGCGCAGTACGGGGCTATTATAAAAATACGTTGATGAAAGTGCTAGACTTTATTCCGAAAGTCGGTAGTAATATCATTTACGAAATAAAGGATAGTAAAGACAACATTCGCGTCATTGCAAAGGATGTAAGTAGGCAGCGTCAAAGAAGGATTTTAGTAACGTACATCGATCATAATGATGCAGAGCACGAAATACTTGTATGTGACGGAAAGTTACTAGATGCAAATTTCCTATTTACCTTTACATATAAGACAGAAGAATATGTTGTTCACAAAACTACAATTGGGCTTGGAAAGTTATTACGCAACGGCTATGTAATCGCAGATTGGAATATTCGTCTTGAGGAAGATATGTATGACATCGAGATGAATGTATATGATGAGGGTTATATAGAGGATCAATACTTACTATTAGGCGTATTTCATGCTGTTTTGTATGGGTGATAAATGAAAAATACCGGTATTCTTTGTGAAAAGAATGCCGGTATTTTTATATGATTTTGTGTCCTCAATTAATCCTCAAAAATAAAAATCTCATTAATCGTACTATGAAGTGCCTTCGCTATATCGTGAGCGAGTTGTAAGGAAGGGTTATATTTTCCTTTTTCGAGATGGCTAATTGTTTCACGGCGTACACCAACAGTTTTCGCTAAATCTTCTTGTGTCATGTTCGATTTGGCGCGGTATTCTTTTATTCTCGTCACGAACGCCATGGCGCATCTTCCATTTCATCAACAGGTTTATCGTAAAAGAACATAGAGAAGCCGAACGTAAGAATGAGTGTGCTGAAAATAAGAGCGATATCAATCTCTTGTAGCACCGGGTTTGGAAATAACATTTCAATAAACATAATGATAGCGGTAGTTAGTAATGTAACGATAAATGCGTTGCGGCACGATTTATTGACGATTTGTTCAAATAGTTCATCGTGTTGAACCGTTCTATAAATCGTGAAAAAGGAGAAGAAACAGAACATAGTAAACAATCCTTTTTCATAAAAAAAGCCGAGGAAACCGAAGAAACCGAGAAATCCTAAATATTTAATCCAAGTTCTTTTCACGATAGATTCTCCTTTCAATGTTAGAAATAAAGTGAAACTTTAATCAGTGGGGGTTTTCTTCATCCCCCACTGATTATTAGTTGAACCAATCGGACTTTTATGGGCAGTTGATCCCCCGCCTAACTTCTTTGCTTTCGCTGAATTTTGAGGTGGGGGTCTTACTGCCCATTAAAGCGGGATAAATCACGTTATGTTATAAATATATCACATATGGAAATGTGTGATAATAATAGTTTTCCAATTCTTTTCATAATAATAGTAAAAAGAGGAAATATACTGCGAAATAAGGAGGATAATATTGTAAAATGGTTGTAAGGAGGGGGAGGAAGGAATGCTAACTTGGATCATGATCGTTGTATTACTTGTAGTGATTACTGTAGTGGCGACGGTGTTAATTGGGCGGAATGGTGATGCGAATTATAGTAAAGCGACAAAAGGGAATATTAAACGGCTGACGATCATCTATATTTTACTAGCTGTCGTTTTAATCGTTGGATTAGGCGTGTATATTTATTTTAAAGGTTGAAAAAACTGAAAAAATATAAAAATCTAAAAATGGAAGTATGCTATAATATTGATATAGTTATTTGGTAATTAAGGAAAGGATTGGATGGAATGATTGAAATTACGAATGTGTCGAAAAGTTATAATGGGTCTACCTATGCAGTAAAAGATTTAAGTTTATCTGTGCCTAGCGGAGAAATTTTTGGGTTTTTAGGACCGAATGGTGCGGGTAAATCAACAACAATTAAGATGATTACTGGTATTCATGGGGTGGACAAAGGAACGATTACGATTAACGGTAAAGATATTATGAAAAATCCGATGGAAGCGAAAAAGACGTTTGGTTATGTTCCAGATAGCCCAGATATGTTTTTACGATTAAAGGGAATTGAATATTTAAACTTTATGGCAGATATGTATGAAGTGCCGAAAGAAGTAAGACAAGAGCGAATTGAATCTTTAGCGAAGAAATTTGATCTGTACAATGCGTTATCGGATCAAATTCAAAGTTACTCGCACGGTATGAGACAAAAAATCGTTATTATTGGTGTGCTCGTGCATGAGCCAGATGTATGGATTTTAGATGAACCGTTAACGGGGCTTGATCCGAAATCTGCGTATATTTTAAAAGAAATGATGAGAGAACATGCGGATAAAGGGAAAATCGTATTTTTCTCGACGCACGTATTAGAAGTGGCAGAAAAAATATGTGACCGCGTTGCAATTATTAATAAGGGAAATCTTCAGTTTAAAGGAAATTTAGATGAAATGAGAGATCATTTTAAATCCAATGAATCACTTGAAAAAATGTTCTTGGAGATGACGGGCAATGAGTAAAATTTGGACGTTAACGAAAGTATTATTGAAATTAAATTATGCAGATTTTATAACAGATAAGAAGAAGCGATGGGCGTATGTATTTTCATTTGCAGCCATTTTATTTGTCGGCTTTTTAATATTTGGTTCTATCACGCACGGAATGTATGAAGGAATGAAACATTTAGGGAAAGACCCAGGAATGATTATCGCAATGGGGCTTGCGATTGCGAGTATATGGGTATTTTTAATGAGTATAACGAACATTTTAACTGTATTTTACTATAGTAATGACATTGAAATGTTATTGCCATTACCATTGAAACCAGCACAAATTATTTCGGCAAAATTTTTAACGGTATTAATTACACAATACGTAATGAGTTCATTTATTTTATTACCAATCTTTATTACGTACGGTTTAAAAAGTGGCGCATTTATTACATATTACATATACATGATTTTTATTTACTTACTCTTCCCGATTGTGCCATTAGTATTAGCTTCGTTACTGATGACAGTTATTATGAGGTATACGAATATAGCGAAAAATAAAGACCGAGGCAATATATTTATTGGAATCGTAAGTATACTATTTATTGTAGGAATTAATGTATTTTTACAGTGGAAAAATAAAAGCTCGTTTTCTGAAGATGCACTTACGAATTATCTTGCGAACAACCAATCTTCACTTTTAGTACAAATGACAAATTATTTTCCAACTACATATTTTGGAGCAGTAGCATTAGTAGAAAATGCAAATTGGAAGGGTCCATTATACGTAATTATCTTTGCACTTATTTCATTTGTATTCTTTGTGTTGTTTTATTACATTGCAGAGCGTACATATTTAAAAGGGGTTATTGGACTTTCAACGAGTACAGCAAAAAAAGAGGTCATTTCAGCAGAAGGTTTACAGAAATCAACGGTACAAAGTTCACATTTAAAAGCATATGTGAAAAAAGAATTTAAAACGTTATTCCGTACACCACAATTTTTCTTAAATTGTATCGTACAAACTTTCGTTATGCCGATTATGTTATTCTTTGTTTTATTCGTGCAAGATGGAAATTTAAAGTGGATCACAGGGTATATTGATAATCCAAAATCAGCAGGTCTTGCAATTGGCGTTGGCCTTTGTGCATCGTTATTTTTAATGGGAAGTAACGTCATCGCAACAACATCATTTTCACGAGATGGAAGTTCATGGTTTGTGAATCGTTATTTACCTGTAAAAGCTTCGGATATCTTTTTTGCGAAAGCGATAACGGCTTGGTTAATTAATGTAATTATTTTAGCAGTATTCGGTATTACGATGGCAGTTGTAGCGAGAGTTTCTCCTATCTTCATGATCCTTTGGTTTTTACTAAGTGCGAACGGGTTATTGTTAATTAATTTAATCGGTACACGCTGGGATGCACAAACTGCAGATATACATTGGGATACAGAGCAGAAATTATTTAAGAGCCGATATACAACATTGTGGAACTTTTTAGCTAATATCTTTATAGCTTTAGTTATTGTAGCGGGAGTAAGTTTATTATACTTCTTCCTTCAAGTAGGACTGTGGGTTATGTTTATTGTTTTATTTGTATTGTTTACCATTACCAACTATATTTTAATTAAAATGTTAAAATTAGGTGCAGAACGCATATTGGCAAATATTGAATAAAAAGATAGATCCTCTGTATTCGTGCAGGGGATTTATCCATAGATGGAGGAGAAAAGGTGAAGAAAATAGCAATTGTAACAGGGGCAACTCGTCTGAATGGAATTGGTGCAGCTGTATGCAAGGTGCTTGCTCAAGAAGGGATAGACATTTTTTTCACGTACTGGTCTCAGTATGATAAAGCGATGCCGTGGGGAATGCATGACAAAGAGCCCTTTTTGTTGAAAGAGGAGATTGAAAGTTTAGGTGTTCGTTGTGAAATGGCAGAAATCAATTTATCGCAGTCGTATTCGCCAAATCGTTTGTTTTATATGGTCTCAGAACGTTTAGGTGATCCATCTATTTTAATTAATAATGCAGCGTATGCTGCTCATACGAGAATTGAAGAATTAAATGTAGAGCAGTTAGATAAACATTATACAGTGAATGTACGCGCTACGATGTTATTAAGTTCATTATTTATAAAACATTATGCACTGAAAACGAGTGGCAGTATTATTAATCTTACTTCAGGGCAGTCGTTAGGTCCGATGCCAGATGAACTAGCATACGTAGCGACGAAAGGAGCAATTGAAGCATTTACAAAATCAGTAGCACCAGTTGCGATGGAGAAGGGGATTACAGTAAATGCAGTTGATCCAGGACCGACGAATACAGGATGGATTACGGAGGAGCTGAAGCATCATTTAGTGTGGAAGTTTCCGCAAGGTAAAGTAGGGGAACCGTCAGATGCAGCACGCTTAATTTCTTTTTTAGTAAGTGAAGAAGCAAAGTGGATTACGGGTCAAGTTATTCATTCAAATGGTGGTTACTCATAAATATATTATGTTAACAATGGTTGAGAAACAAAAAAAGGAAAGAAAATTTTATTTTTTTGTTTAAATAAAATGTCAAGAAAGATAAAAATTTGATAGGAGAGTATATCGTCATATGAAGATAGCATTTCTTCATGTGACAATATACTCTTTTTCTTTTGCTAGAGCGGAGAAAAATGTAGTAGAAGAAACTCGAATGTTCGAATAGGTTTATCGTTTTTTGTACGTATTATTATGAAGATTACTGTCGGAAAGATGGTTATTCGTATGAAAAGGGATTTTTTAAGGGGAAATCGAATCGTAAAGGGGAGGATAAATTATATAAACATAGGGGGATTTATATGAAAATGAAAAAGGTCGCTATCGCATCGATAACAATTGGTACAATGCTTACTATGGCAGCTTGTAGCCCTTCAGCAGATAAAGAGAAAGAAAAGAAAGAACAAGTAACAGCGCAAAATGAAGGAGAAGTAAAAACGACAAATGCAGATGAGACGTCAAAAACAACGAAAGATAATGAAAAAGAAACAAATACTTCTTCGAATGAAAAAGGAGATAAAGATGCAAAAAATACGAAAGAATCATCAGGGACGGAAAGTAACGGTAAAACATCATCTCAAAATGAGAATGTGAAAACAAAAGAAAAAGAGACGACAGGAAAAACGAATGACCAAACGACTAGCGGAAAAACAACAGATCAAAGTACAAGTACAAATTCAAACGGAAAAACAACGAAAGATCCGAAGAAAAGCGTAGCTGTGAAAACAAATGTTAAAGAAGTTGCTGCGTTAATTGAAAGTTTAGACAAGCAATTAGCTGCAAATCCTAAATTAGAAACAGTAAATAAACTTGGAAAACAAATTAATGAAAAGTGGGATGTAATCGAGAAAGAGTTAGAAGCATCACATCCAGCTGAATCTAAAACAATCGGACAAAGTATGTATCCGTTAATTGTAGGAGCGGAGAAAGAAAAGATAGATATTAATAAAATGAAGTCATTAACGGCGAAAACGAAAAAAGATTTAAATCAGTTATTGACGAAACTTTCGTAGTTTCAAAAGCCTACTGTGGAAGTAGGCTTTTTTTATTGTTGTAAAAGCCTATTTATTTTCAATTACGATACGAAATGAACCGAATGCTTGTTGACTGACATAATCTTCTTCACTAGTTTTATAAGGAAATGGAAAAGCGACGAGCTGAAAATTACTTTCTTGATCCACTGAAGGCAATGTGAAATTGAAGATTTGTCTTGTTTCAGGTGCAACCGCAGTATAAACGACTTTATTATTATTAAATATTTCAACTTGTTCCCAATCTTTAAATGCCACGATTGCGTAAGTCATTTCATCTTTTGTTTCATTACCATTTGATAAGGTTAATTGTTTGCCTTCTTTTTCAGAGAGGACAGTTTGTAAGTTCTGTTCATTGTTCGTAACAAATAATGGTTCATAAAGATCATCTTTTAAAATGGCATTTGGATCTATAAAGGTGAGCTTTGTTTTTTCGCTTCCCTCCTGAGTAGAATTTATTGAGTATCGCATACTTAAAATCTCTTCTAATATAATCGCTTTATTTAAGTCATTATCTTTTAACTTATATTCAGGTTTTTTAATGATTAAAAAGGTTAATTCACTTGCATGAGGAGAAGTGTGTAAAGAGATTTTCGTAGTAATTGAACTATTTGGTTTCATATCAAAAGAATAGTGTGATACTTCATTAGCAGCTTCTTCTATTTTAAAAGGTTTTTGTTCGTAATCTTCTAGGACAATTAATCCATATTTTCGGTCTTCATCAACATTATGTATGAATGATAACGATACATTTATTTTATTATTCGCCATAGTAAGTTCACTACCATTGTTAATATGTTGACCTTTAGTATTCTTCAACCCGTAAGAAATAGTATTGGTTTGTTGCTCGCGCTTATTTTCCTTAGGAGATGTATGTGGTTGTATGATTGAAGTAGGGAACAAAACATAAATTATAATTAACGAAATAAGTATAACACTGATAATAATATACATTTGTTTCATAAATAGCACCTCAATATATTTAAAATATAAGAGAAAAAAGATATGCAAGATGCATATCTTTTTTCTCTTTCTTACCAGGAAGCTTTTGTTTCGTGATTCACATCATTATAACCATTTAATTTATAGGTATGATTACCAATAGCGTAATCATCTCCATAATAAATACTTGTATTGGTTGCTGTAGCACTTACATAAGTTGATTTTTTGGCACTATTACTTTTCGTATTCACTAATGAGCCATCGCCATTGAAAGTTCTTGCTTTTGCATAAATATAGTCTTCGATCGTAGTTGATTTCGATTTAGCAACTGCATATGGGTTACCGAAAAAGGGAGTATACACGCTAATGTTAGAGTCATTCTTAGGTGCAGCTGCAACAGTCAAACTAGGAACATTAGATGTTTTTGCTGATTGAACAGTATCAGAGTCAACTAAAACAGGCTGCTTGTCTGCAGTGCCCACCTCTGTAGCACTTGCGTTATTAGTAAAACCAAAACCTAAAACCGCTAACCCTAAAGTTGCCACCGCTAAAGATTTTTTCATATTCACTAATTTTCCCACCTTTTTTAAATTTTTGAGTTCGAACTCATTTCATACAATATATGAAAATTTTGAAACTCTCAATAACTTGTCCCATACTTAACTTACCTTTTACTTTTGATTCAACATTTCTTCATTTGTAAAAAATCGAATATCTCTTCTAATGCTTAGCCAGCAAGGGAAACAGGTTTACCTTTATGAAATTCGTGTAAATTTAAATCTATTCATTTCATGATCTCTGTTATTTTTAAGGTTATGTGGGAAACTTATCTAAAAAAGGATGGTGATAAAAATGACAATCGATCGAGTTTGTACAATTGGGCCAGCAAGTAATAATAAAGAAACGTTAGCGCAGTTAATAAACAATGGTATGAAAATAGTGCGGTTGAATTTATCACATGGCACGCATGAAAGTCATAAAGATATTATTCGTTTAGTCAAATCGCTAGACGATTCTATTAAAATTTTAGGGGATGTACAAGGTCCTAAAATAAGATTAGGTGAAATAAAAGGAGAACAAATTACACTTCAGGCGGGAGATTCTTTTACTTTGCATATGCAACCAGTTCCAGGGAGCAATAAGGAAGCAAGTGTCGATTATGAAAGTATCGCGAATGACGTGAAAGTTGGCAGTAGAATTTTAATTAATGATGGCGAAGTTGAGTTAATCGTTGAAATGGTAAGTCCGGATAAAATAGAAACAAAGGTCAAAACAGGTGGTAATATTTCATCTCATAAAGGGGTGAACTTACCAGGGGCAATCGTTCGTTTACCAGCTATAACAGAGAAAGATAAAAAAGATATTCAGTTTCTTTTAGAAGAGGATGTTGATTTTATCGCATGTTCTTTCGTAAGAAAACCTAGTCATATAAAAGAAATACGAGATTTTATACAACAGTATAAAGAAACATCACCTAATATAATTGCAAAAATAGAAACGATGGAAGCGATCGAGAATTTTCAAGATATATGTAAAGAAGCAGACGGAATTATGATTGCAAGGGGCGATTTAGGGGTAGAGTTGCCGTATCAATTTATTCCGCTCTTGCAGAAACTGATGATTCAGGAATGTAATCGAACGAGTACATATGTTATTACAGCGACACAAATGCTTCAATCCATGGTAGATCATTCTATTCCAACAAGGGCTGAGGTAACGGATGTGTTTCAAGCTGTACTGGACGGAACGAATGCTGTTATGCTTTCTGCTGAAAGTGCGTCAGGCGAGCATCCGATTGAAAGTGTAAAAACGTTACGTCTCGTTTCTGAATTCGCTGAGCATGTGAAAAAAGACGGTCCTTTTGTGATGAAAGATGTACTGGACTTGTTGCATAAGTCTTTGGATGAGTGATAAAGTGAAACTTTAATCAGTGGGGGTTTTGTCCATCCCCACTGATTATCAGCCCTCACCAATCGGGCTTTTACGGGCAGTTGATCTCCTACCTAACTCCTCCGCATTTACTGAATTTTGAGGTGGGAGTCTTACTGCCCGGCGAATAGGGGGATAAATAAAAAGAGGGCGGATATGTATCCGCCCTCGTGTGTTTCATCCATATTATTCTTGCTCTTGCTCGTCCAAAATTTTATCAAAAGCAGCAGATACTTTATCAAACTCTTCATCATTTTCAATGTATGAAAACTCATTATCTTCTTCTACTTTTAAAAAGAAAATATCAATGTCTTCCTCAGAATCTGTTTGAATGTCTTCTACGAAAGCAACTGCAATATATTCTGCACCTTCGACATCCATCGCTCCAAGTACTTCTACTTCCTGATCCTCATTATTCTCATCACTGAGAGTAAACACTTCGCCAACTTCAATATCAGACATATCCATTCTCCTCCTGTTCGACTCTAAAAAATAGAGCGCTCAAACTGTATACATACTAACATATCTTTCCATGAAAAATCAATTTCATACATTAGAAAAACAACTGATTCTTCAATAGAATAAGTATTTAGCTAGAAGGAGTTTTATTTGTGAGTGCTATATTACTTAATCCATTCAACAATTGTATCCATATTTTGTCTTGTTTTATCACGCTTTGGATCTTCTTTACGGTAACCAAAGGCAACCATAACAGACACTTCAAGATTATCATCTTTTATAATGCCTTCTTGACGAAGTAAAGAATCTACTTTCTCTTTATCAAATCCTTCTATTGGACAAGAGTCAATGCCAATTTGAGCTGCACTCGTCATCATATTACCTAAAGCAATATAAGATTGCTTAGATGCCCAATCAAATACAGCACGATCGGATTGTAATAAGTTAAAATCTGTTTCCTGGAACTTTTTGAAGAATTCATATCTAATTTTTTGAGTGTCTTCAGGCAATCCAATAATATCGTTCATCATATATTTAATATACTCTGCATCATAATGCATATCTTTAATGTTTCTTGAAAGAACAATGACAAAGTGACTAGCTGTTGCAAGTTGCCCACCAGCGCCCCATGAATATGGTTGTAGTTTTTCTCTTACTTCTTTATTTTGTACGACAATAAATTTCCAAGGTTCATATCCAAAAGAAGAAGGAGATAATCTGCCTGTTTCTAAAATGAATTTAAAGTCCTCTTCTGAAATTTTGTGCATAGGATCGAACTCTTTACATGCATGTCTGAAATGAAAAGCCTCCATAATTTTTTCTTTTGTAAATTGGTTTGTATGTGTCATAAAAGTTCCTCTTTTCATTAAATTATTTTTGTAAGTAAATTATATTTTTAAAGTAACATGGATACAAGTACGCACATTTATGTGTTATAGTATCAAAAAAGATACTATTGGTAAGGGAAGGGATTTATTATGGATTGTTCAAACGAAAATAATATAAATTACCCATTTTTAAATAAATATTCTTGTCCAGTGGAAGCTATGGTTGAGGTTATTGGTGGAAAATGGAAAGGAGTTATTTTGTATCATTTATTAGATGGTACAAAGAGGTTTAATGAATTAAAAAGATTAAAACCTAATATCACACAAAGAATGTTAACACTGCAGCTGAGAGAACTTGAAGCAGATGGCATCATACATCGTGAAGTATACCGTGAAGTGCCGCCAAAAGTAGAATATTCATTAACTGAGCTTGGTGAATCACTACGTCCAATGATTTTATTAATGATGGAATGGGCAACTCATAATATGGAGAAAGTTTTGGAGAGTAGGAATACGAAAAATAATAGTTAAGAGTTGGAGAAATAAAAGGTGTTTTCCATAGGTGAAGACACCTTTTATTTTTTATTTTCTAAAATTTTGGTTGTCATTAAAACGCATGTGAATCTATTCTAGGGATGTGCTATTGATTTTGCTATAAATCAAAAACTTTCTTTTTAGTAGTGGAAATTGCATCTAATAAAAGGAAAACAGCTGCTATAAAATGTAGAACCAGTTCTATATAAGGAAAGAAGGCAAATAGGGTAACGATAATACCGATAGAATGAGGGTACGTATTCATGCCTTCTTTTTTAGCCAATAAAATAGTAGTGATATGTAAAGCAATCAATAGGAGTAAAGGTATCCCATAAAGGTTAAAACGACTTAGAAATAAAAAACAAAAAGGAATCAATAAAAGATGAGAGATCCCTGTGGTCCACTTTAGTGCTTGTATGTAAGTTTTCAAAGTAAATCCTCCTAAAATCATTCATATCTATATATTACCAAAATTAATAGGTGATTGGATATTAAATGTTTATGGTTTTTAGTAGGATGTAATTATTTTATGTTAACTAATTGTTTTGTTATCTATAAAATAGAAAAACCACCCAAACGAGGGTGGTTCGTATTATAAATAACTACTTAAAGAAGAAAGGGGAATCTGCACCTCACTACCTTCCTTCATATTTCGCAGCATAACGGTTTCTGTATTAAGTTCTTCTTCTCCAATAATAAGCACATAAGGGATATTCTCTTTATTCGCGTAATTAAGGGCACGTTTTAATTTACGTCCTGCTAGTTCGAGTTCGACTTTTAAGGAAGTGGTAGAACGTAATTGCTGGGCAATTTGTAAGCATTGTAATTCTGTCCCGAGTGGGATGATAAATACATCTGCTGTAGATGATATAGTTTCTTTCTGCGACAGTGCTGTATAAATAACGTCTAAACCGAATGAAATACCGACTGTTGGATAGCTCATATTATCGCCACGGAATGCCCCGATAATATTATCGTATCGACCGCCACTACCGATGCTGGAAGTAATCGATCCATCTTTTAAAAAGATTTCATACACGGTACCTGTATACATTGTAAGTCCTCGTGCTAAAAATGGATTGAATATAGCATTCTCATTTATTCCAAGGGCAATCAAATATTGCTGTAATTGTTGTAATTCGTTTACTCCTTCGGCAACGAGTGGAGTATTGAAAGCTTCTGTAAAGTCAGGAATTGTAAGCTTTAGAGAAGATAAAACGGTATTACATATCGTATCAGCCATTTCTTCAGAAATTCCGCGCTCTAATACATCTTTTCGTACACCATCAATCCCAATCTTTTCGATTTTGTCTAATGATAAAATGACGTCACTCGCTAGTTCAGTAGGAATGTTAATAGACTCGAGAATACCATTTAACAATTTTCGGTTATTATATTGGATCGTTACTTCTAAGTTTAACGTTCGGAACAGTTCAAACGCCATGCTCATAAGTTCCGCTTCTGCCATGACAGATTCTACACCAACGATATCAACGTCACATTGAATGAATTCACGAAATCTTCCTTGTTTAATTGGCCCATCTCGAAATACTTTTCCAATTTCATACCGTTTAAAAGGGAGGCGGATGTTCGGGTTCATTGCTACGACTTTTGCGAATGGAATGGTTAAATCGTAGCGTAAGGCAAGGTCACGTTTTCCTTGATCCCTAAGCGTATATATTTCTTTTAATATTTCATCACCACCACCGTACTTGTAAGACATAAGCTCATACATATTCAACGTTGGTGTTTCTAACGGTTTACATCCGTATCGTTCGAACGTATCTTCACAAGCTCTTTTAATTTTATTTCGCAGCACTTGTTCCTCTGGTAAATAGTCTTTTGTTCCTTTTACATTTTTCATTTCCATTGTAATCACTCCTTTTTAAATTAAAAAAAGCTATGCAGGTATAAAAATACCCACATAGCTTTATGAACGCTTCGTGGGTCAACAGGAAAAGCCCTGTACCCACGAAGAAAAATTTTTCTTCGGATACACGGCGTTACGTATGATGATGAAGTTGGAAAGAAGTATTAACATTTCGCATGACGAATCTCTCCTTAACATAAGTTTTTCCAAATTATATCAGATGATTTTTGAATTATCAATATTTTTAGTTTTGAAATATACGTGAAGTTATGTAGGAGAAATGGAAAAGGGTGTATAATAAAACTTAATAATATGAAATAACTTTTTAAGGAGAAACCCATGAAAAAAGATAAAACAAATGCGATGCGAATATTAGATAAAGAAAAGATCGAATATTCGATGATGTCATATGATCCGGAAGATGGAAAAATTGATGGTGTATCAGTAGCCGAGAAAATTGGACGAGAAGTGAGAGAAGTATATAAAACGTTAATCGCTCAAGGAAATAGTAAAAATTATCATGTGTTTATCATCCCGGTAGATGAAGAACTAAATTTAAAAGCTGCTGCAAAAGCGGTAAGTGAAAAGAAAATTGAAATGATTCCTGTAAAAGATATTACGAAAGTATCAGGATATATTCGCGGTGGTTGCTCACCAGTCGGAATGAAGAAGTTATTTTCAACGTGCATTGATGAGAGTGCGCAATCGCTTGAAACGATCATAGTAAGCGGTGGAAAAATTGGTATACAAATTGAGCTGAATGTGGATGACTTGGCGAAAGTGACGAGAGCGCAGTTTGGTGAGATAACGAAATAATGATACATAGGATGAGAAGTTTTAGTTTTATTAAGTTTAGATAAGAAGTTATAGGATAGTTAGTCCATTATGGGGCTGATTATCCTTTTTTATTTACAAACTGAATAAAGATTGACTGTTTAGTTTGATATAGGCATGTGATCTGAATTGTTTGCTTGGCTTTGGGAGGAGGGCGATGCCTCGTTGCAATTAAATAAACAAGCCGAGTTACTCTTAAAGATAGACAAAGGGATGGGAGGGGGAATGAGGGTTCAAGAAATACCCATAAGAAAGCACGTATTGGGGGGCGAGTATTTTGGAAATACCCCACGCTAAGAATATGCAAGATTTTATACAGTTTTTTTTGCTAATCCAGTAACAAACAATAACCTTAAAACCACGTTAGGATAGGAATGTATAAAAAAAGTATAGATTCATAGAACTAAAAAAGATTTCCTTGTGAGAGCAGGGTTCTCCTTTTTCCTCGCTACGGATGATGAGACGTTATGTTAACCTCATATGTACATGTTATACATTGTTCCTTATTTAATTAACGGTCTGTTTAGTTGAATAAGAAATCGTTATAATTAAGGAAAAGTTTAGTAGGAGGGCACTATGACTATATATTTTTTTCAGTTAGAGGCTATCCCACACCCAGATAATCCAGAAAAAGAAGAATGTGTAGGTGCATATATAAATTGTTGGGTTAAATCAATAAATGAAAAAAACGCATTGAATAGAGCGAAAAAGTACGTCAATAATGAAGGGTGGGAGGTAATAGATATTTTAGACCGTTTTATTGCTAATCGAAATTTATATGAAAGTGATAGTGAAGCTGAGGAATCACTTAAATGTTTTGACGAAGCAATAAGAAATAAGATTTCCACAATCTTTTATATTTTTTCTAGTGAAGACGATGACAATTAAGATGCTGGAGTTAAAAAATAAAAAATAGATCATTAAACAACTTTCGCTAATGAAAATTTTGCAAATAAGCTGTTCACTGGATTCTCATAGAAAACTGTGGTGAGATAAAATATTTGATTTTGCAGCACTTCAAAATTTTAGCTAGATGGCCATATATCGGATCCCACAATAAAAAGGGAGGAACATATCAAATATGTTCCTCCCTTTCATTTCAGAGAGACGTTATGTCAATTAGATGTGTATAGAATATACAAGAGGAACTCTTTACTACTTACACGAATCTATTATAATTGAGACCGTCTTGATAATAAGGGGGGAATCACATGTTTAAACAATTTGGGGCATTGATAAAGGGAGAAATAATAGATTGAAATTTATAAATTGATTGAGCATCTAAAAGGAGTATAAAGTATTTTGAAAAAAACTAAAATGAGAAACTATGTGAAATTATATATTCTTTACTTAATCATTGTTTTAATATATTTCCTATTGTTTGATTACAGTAAAGTATATATTAAGGGAAAAATAAATAACGAATTTTTATTTCAATTATATTTATTAATAGGGCGTATTAGTATGGGTTTGGGAATATATTTTATTCCAGAGAAGCTAGGTATTAAGATTAAATTTAGATTTAAATTTCTTATAGCAGTTATCGCAATAATAACTACTATAATTTTTCTTGATATAGTTGGTTTAATTGAATAGATTTGATAACTTCCTATATCGAAAATTATGCAATTAAGCTGTTCACTGGGTTTTCATAAAAAACTGTATTGAGATGAATTTTTTGATTTTGCAGCACTTCAAAATCTTAGCTAGATGACCACGTATCGGTAGCCCGCAATAAAAAGGCAGGAACATTTCAAAAATGTTCCTGCCTTTCATTTTAGGGAGATGTTTCCTAACAGTTGATTTTGTTAACGAAAGTCGACTTTAAATCCATATTTTGTATAGAATATAGTACATATAATAAAAGTATGAGGTGATACAGTGAGAGAAATTCAGATTCATAAAATTATTGCGGATAAGAGAAAAGAAAAGGGAATTACACAGGAAGAGTTAGCGGCGTATATCGGTATTACGAAGGCATCTGTTTCCAAATGGGAGACAGGGCAGAGTTATCCGGATATTACATTTTTACCACTGTTAGCATCGTACTTTAACATAAGTGTTGATGAACTAATTAGTTATACACCACAAATGGAGCAGGAAGATATTAAAAATTTATATCATAGACTAGCGGAAGCATTTAGTGAAGAACCATTTGATGAAGTAATGTTGGAATGCAGAGAAATGATTAAAAAATATTATTCTTGTTTTCCGTTATTACTTCAAATGGGACTACTTTTTATAAACCACCACATGTTAACAGAGGATACGGATAAAAGAATTGAAATTTTAGAAGAGGCAATGTCTCTCTTTATCAGGGTGCAGGAAGAGAGTGATGATGTTTCTCTTGTGAAAGAGGCGGCATCGTTTCAAGCAACTTGCTATCTTATACTCAATAAACCAAATGAGGTGCTCCAATTACTTGGCGAAACGATACGTCCTAATTTTCCAGAGGGAGATTTAATCGCACAAGCGTATCAAATGCTTGGAAATACTGAAAAGGCGAATGAAGTGATGCAAATTAGTATGTACCAACATTTAATACAACTCGTTGCAACAATACCGAATTATGTAGTAGTAAATGCTTCAAGCGCTGAAAAGGTAGAGATGATTTTAAATAGAGCTTTTATATTAATAGACGTGTATGAAATAGAAAAACTACATCCCAATATGACTTTAAAAGTATACTATGCTGCTGCACAAGTATATTGCATGCAAGGAAATTTTGAAAGAGCATTAGAAATGTTGCAGAAATACGCAACAGTTTGTGCAGCTAGTTTCACAGTAAATAGTCTGCATTTACACGGCGATTCATATTTTGATGCGATTGATGGATGGTTTGCAGAATTTCCGCTCGGTGCTAAAACGGTTAGAAATGAAGAAATTATAAAGCGAAGCATGCTACAAGGTATTGCGGAGAACCCCATTTTCGCATCTATGAAAGATGTAAGAGAGTACAAAAATATAATAGCGAGTTTGAAATTCAAATTGGATATAACAGATTAGAGGGAGGATAAATATAATGACCTTTGATGAATATGAAGTAGCGATAAATAGTAAATTTACTTTGCGCGGTACGATTACGAAACCGAAAGCTGACGGGAAGTATGCTGCTGTTGTCATTATCGCTGGATCTGGAGAAGTTGATCGTGATGGAATGATTGTACCGTTAAAGCTTGCGTCGAATATTTACAAAGATTTATCACATGTAATAGCGAGACTTGGAGTAGTAACGCTTCGCTTTGATAAGCGCGGGGTAGGAAAGAGTGAAGGGGAATTTCAGAAGACAGGAATGTGGGATTTAGTTAGTGATATAGAGGCTACGATTACGTATTTGAAAGAACAACCATTTGTTGATCCGGAAAATATCATTTTAGTTGGTCATAGTGAAGGGTGTATGTTAGCAACTGTAGTAAACGCAAGAACACCAGTTAATGGACTCATACTTCTTACAGGAGCTGCGGAATCGTTAGAAGAGGCTACGAAAAGACAAAGAGAGATTATTTATAAGGAGTTAAAAGAGCAAAAAGGAATAAAAGGAAAGTTAATGCGTCTTCTCAATATTGAGAAACGAGGAGAAAAGCAGGCGCAAAAAGCAACAGAGAAAATGATAAACTCAAAAAAAGATATTGTAAAAATTGGTTTTAAGCCAATGAACGCAAAATGGTTTAGAGAGCATTTTCAGCATGACATTTATAAAGATTTAATGAAAGTAACGTGCCCGGTGTTAGCGATTGCTGGTGATAAAGACTTTCAGGCAAATCCTGAAAAAGCGAAGAGAATTGTTGATTATGTGCAAGGTGACTCTGAAGTGTATGTAATAAAAAATATGGATCATACCTTAAAATATTTTGAAGGTGATTTTAAAGCGTTACAATTTAAAAAGATTTATGTGGAAAGTGCGGATAAGCCACTTCATCTAGAGTTGGAAGAAATAATTGTGAATTGGATGGATGCGCGTTTTATCTCGCAATACGAGGGGGAGAAGACTTCCAGCTCAATATAAGGCGGATGTGAGAAAGCTTAATTGCTTGTAAAAGCTCGGTTGTTGTAGGTGGATTTAGTTTGGTATTCGGATTATAAGTTTTTTATGGTGTTTTTCATTTTGGAATGGTTAATTAGATTTATTAACCTTTAAAAAACGAACATTAAAAATGCTTTCGTTAAAAATGTTCACTTTTAGATTGCGTACACACTAAAAGTTTGATATATTACCAATATAATAATTTTACACATCATCACTCGTATATACTCGGTAATATGGTCCGAGCGTTTCTACCTAGTTCCCAATGAAAGAACTGGACTACGGGTTAAAGTATTCGGCCGTGCTGTTCAATGAGCGCTACCGATCTATAATTTGGCAATTGTTTTATCTTTTGCTCAATTAACTTTGACTACCGTAGTTCTAGAAAGTAGAGATTCTTCTACAATTTCTAGAACTTTTTTGTTTGGACCAAAAGCATCGAGTATAGAAAACAACAAGAGAAAGAGGAGATTATTTATGAAGAACAATATGCTGAAAAAGTGTGCGGCGCTAGTAACTACTACGGTATTGTCATTCTCAATACTTGCGGGGTGTAATGCGAGTCCAAAACAAGTAGTAGAGGCAAAAAGTAATCAACAACCTATTTTAATTCAAGGGCCAATGCCGATTGAGGCTGAGAAGTTTGCAAAAAGGTTAAAAAATGTGAAAGAAGAAAAGTCTGGAACTTTCGTATTTTATAAAGGCACTGTCGACAATTATCCTGTAATCGTAGCGAAAACAGGTAAAGGAATGGAAAATACAGCAGCCGCTACAGCAGTGGCTATTGAAAAATATAAGCCTATAGCGATTATTAACCAAGGAACATCGGGTGGACATGATCCTAATTTAAACGTATTTGATATTGTTTTAGGAAAACAAGTAGCAAACATAGGTTCATTAAAAACATCAAATATGGATGAGAATCAAGGGATTGAACCAACAAAATGGATTTCAATGGACTTAATGGCTTCTGAAGGTAGTGCAGGAGAAGATCCAAATGCAGAGAAAATCCGATACTACGAGGGAGATAAGGATTTACTTGCAGCAGCTAATGCGGTAAAAGATAAATATACAAAAGGTAAAGTGGTTGAAGGGACTATAGGTTCAGCAGACCTTTGGAATAATGAAGTGGATAGAATTAAGTGGTTCCATACAAAATACGGAACATCTGTAGAAGAAATGGAAGGTGCTGCAGCGGCGCAAATTGCAAAAGCTTATGATGTACCATTTTTAGGGATTCGAGTATTATCTAACAATAAAACAAACGGCGGAAAATACAATCCAAATACAGCGGCGGCAAATCAAGAATATGTATATGAAGTAGTTAAAAAGTATATTGATACGTTGCCAAATAAATAGTAGTAGTTTTGTCCCAACATAAACGTCAAGTAACTTTAAAAGTTTTCGAGACTGATAAACGTATATTAGGAATAGTAGTTGAAAAAGAAAAGTTTGTTTCTTATTAAAAAATATAAGAAACAAGCTTTTTTATTTAAAATAAATTGGGTAATTAAACTAAAACATTAATGTTTATCATTGAATATCATAATAATATAATGGAGGTGATGTTATATGGCTCTTACTACAGGACCAATTGAAAACGTAGGAAATCAACCTGCTAATGCAAATAGAGTTAGGGTGAAGATCCTTAACCGTACTGCGGGCCCACTTACTGGAGTAGCTAGAGTTTTTAGACTTGACGGTTCATTAGCATTAATTGAACAGGTAAACTTCAATGTGAATTCTAATGCTTCTACTTTTGCAACTCTAAGTTTAGTTCATCCTGCTTTTGGACAAGCATTTGAATATGAAGTTCAAATTGTTCCTAATCAACCTGGTGGACTATATAGTGTTTATGGACTAACAGCTGAAGGTGTTATCATTACTGCACAACGTGTTGTGAACTCAGAATTGACACAGTTTCTTTAATTAAAATAGATTGGTGCCTTACATGGTATCCAATCTATTTTTGTACTTATTCTTCAGAGGAAGAAGGGTTTTACACAAAAAATAAAGACAGTTATAGAAAAAGGAAAAGTCGATTTATCAAATATGCATAATTGCATAAAAAAATTGAAATTTATAAGTTAACATTAAACTACTTTTTAATTGTAAAGAATATTTTAATAATCTTTACTAGAGAAGGATATTCCTTGTGAAAAGTAGATAAACCAAAAGTGTGGAAATGATACAGACTCAATAGAGTTTTTGTATTAAATAAAAAGAAAAGGGTGGGTATGGCTTTCTAAAAGTTGTTGGGGGTTAGAGAGCACTTTTTAGTTAATAGCTTCAAATTATATGTTAAAGGGGAAATGGGTATATGAAGTTTCGAAATACAAAGCTTGCTATGGTTACACTATCTTCATTTTTTATTTTAGGTACTGCATCTCTATCATTCACAGATATCATACACGGTGAAGTAGCTTCTGCATCACCACAAGAGATTACTGTAAAAAGCTATGATGATACATATTATAATAATGCAATAGGAAAAACGGGTTTAGAATTAAAGAAGGAACTTCATAACATTATTGATGATCATACAAAGTTATCATACAGTGCGGTTTGGGAAGCACTAAGAGATACGGATGAAGATCCAAATAATAAAAACAATGTGATACTCTTATATACTGGGCGTTCGCAAGGGAAACTTACGAATGGTTCAGGAGTTGATAATTGGAACCGAGAGCATGTTTGGGCAAAATCTCACGGTGATTTTGGGACGACTGCAGGAGCTGGAACAGATTTGCATCATTTAAGAGCGACGGATGTATCTGTAAATAGTTCACGTGGAAATCTGGATTTTGATAATGGTGGTGTGAATCATTCGGAAGCGACAGAATGTAAATACGATAGTGATTCTTGGGAACCTCGTGATAGTGTAAAAGGAGATATCGCTAGAATGCTATTTTACATGGCTGTTCGTTATGAAGGAGACAACGGCGAAATAGACTTAGAATTAAATGAAAAGGTGAATAACAATAAAGATCCATACATGGGCAAACTATCCGTTTTACTAAAATGGAATGAACAAGACCCGGTAGATGATTTAGAGCGAAAGCGTAATGAAGTGATTTTTACGAAATATCAACATAATCGTAATCCTTTTATTGATCATCCGGAATGGGTAAATAAAATTTGGAACTAAAATACTTAAAGGTATTTTACTTTGAGAGAAGGGATTGATCATAGTGATCAATCCCTGTTTATATCTATACTAAAATAAATGATTTTTATAGGAATGGAGAATAGATATTGTATCAAGTTAAGTATAATATGGGTCTTTTAATAAGGTCCCCACTCAATATTCACACCAACAATAAGAAAAATAAGTCCGATGATAAACCAAATGAATGCAAGTGGAGCCATAAATCGAATCCATTTTCCGTAAGAAATGCCGCTAGCTGCGAGGACGCCCATTAAAACACCGGAAGTTGGATTGAGACAGTTCACTACACCTTCTCCAAGCATAACGGCTTGTACTGTAACTTGGCGTGTAATGTGCATGAAATCAGCTAATGGAGCTAATATCGGAATGAAAATAACAGATTCTCCTGTCCCGGATGAAATGAGGAAATGTAATGCTGCACTACTTACATACATACCGAGAACGCCAAATACAGGGCTATGTCCTTCGAGAGACTGTGCGAGCTGATTCACAATTGTATCAAGTAATTTGCCTTGTTCTAAAATGACTGAAATACAACGAGCCATTCCGACGATCAAAGCACCGTAAATGAGATTTTGGCAGCCTGCTAGAAAAGTAGAAGCAATATCGTTTGCTTTCATGCCACCTATTATTCCCGCTGTAATTGCGATGAAAATAAAAGTAGCGGTCATTTCTGCGTCTGTCCAATGTAGACGAAAAGCACCTATTAAAAATACAATTAATGATAAAGCTGAAACGAGTAAAATTAATTTGTGACGTATTGTCCAAGGAACTTCAGTTTTCTCTATTTCTTTCTCACTTGTAAGAGCATTACTTGGAAACCAGTTATCTCCGAGTATGCTTCCTTTATTCGATTTTTTTAAACGTTTTACATACCAATTAATATATAAAATGGTGGCAATTAAAAAAGAGATATAGATTGCTGTGCGTAAACCAATTCCCGAAAACATCGGAAGTTCTGCGATTTTTTGTGAAATACCTAAAGGTGAGGGAGATAAAATAGTAGCATTAAAACCAGCATAAGTGCCTAAATAAATAATTGCTACGCCGACGATAGCGTCCCATTTTAATGTGCGCGCAACGATGATGCCGATGGGGATAAATCCAATAACTGAGTTTACGATAATACCAGTCGTTCCGAGAATAGAAAAGAGTGCGGCGACAATGCAAATGAAAAGTAATTGCTGATTACGAAATTTGTTAATCACATGATAGATTAAACCGTCAAGAGCACCTGTTTTTTCAAGAATGGCAATGGCTCCACCTGTAAATAAAATTAAGAAGATGATCGGAGCAGCAAGTGTCATTCCTTTTTCAATAGCGGTAAAAAAAGAAACAAACCCTACCGGCGATTGTGGAACAGAATGATAACTTCCTGGTATTGTCGTTGTAACAGTGCCGTTTGTAACTCTTTTAAATTCTCCAGCAGGAACGAAATATGTAGCTATTGCACAAAGTAAGGCAATAAAAAATAGTAGTACGTACGCGTCAGGCATTTTAAACTTTCGTTTACTCGGCTGCTTTTTTATCTCAGTATGAAATTGCATAAAAACCCTCCTTTTTCACTTAGTTAATTTTTAATATTCTGAAACTTATCCGTGGAATAGATTATAATAAAGGTGGCTTCTTAAGGCAATAGTTTTTCTGTCCTTTTCTTACGCAAACAAATTATTGCAACGTTAGACAGGGAAACGAAAATAACCCAAGAATATGTTATATAGAAGGAATAAGGAAAAGAGGGGAAAAAGATGTGGAAAACTACGGATCTATGTGATGAGTTTGAAAAGGAATTACAAATATGTCGCCAGTCTTTTCGGTCGTTTGGGAAGAAGGAACAGTTTTACGGGAAAATTGCAACGGTAAAGGTGAAGGATGATAATGTACTAGTGAAGGAAGGATTGCAAACACTACCAGAAGGAACGGTATTAGTTGTTGATGGCGGAGCGTCTACGAATTGTGCGTTACTTGGTGATAACTTGGCAGCTATTGCGGAGGAAAGAAAGCTGGCAGGAATTATTGTAAATGGATATGTTCGAGATTCTAGTGAACTAAAGAATATTAATATTGGTATTTTAGCGTTAGGTACAATGCCAAATAGAAGTGTAAAAGAGGGAAAAGGCGAGCGGAATATTTCGTTGCAATTTGGACGAGTAGAATGGAAACCGAATGAATATGTGTATGCGGATGAAGATGGCGTCATTATTAGTGAAAAGAGTTTGCATCGTTAAAGGCTAGTAAGTTACTATTCTTAGAAAATAAATCCGATAAAGCATGGACAAAATTCTTTGTCAATAGTAAAATAATACAGAAATTTAAAATTAACAGAATGTATAGGTTTATCGTTTTACGATAACTGAAATGGAAGTAAGTAGTGCCTAGAAAAGTGAATGTTATCACAATGATACGTTCATAAACAAAATTATTTTTCCTATACAAATATAGCCGCGAATGATGCGGGTCGGAGGTGTTGCACAGTTTGTTCGACACTTACAAAAAAAGAGTGTCAATTGCACGCCCTTGAGGGGCCTTTTTTTGTGTAAATAGTAATAAGGGAGGAAATTTTGGGATGGCAATGTTGAAAAAATGGCTGCTTACGTCGTTAATGGCAGTTACACTTGTATTTGTTTCTTTTGCGAATACAGTACATATTACGTTTGCTGAAGGAAATACAGCAAAACTTGCAATTATTGGTGAATCACAAAAGGGCATTATGTTATGTCCGAAAGAAGAGCAGATTACAGATGGGGAAACAGCTTTAAGTTTGCTGCAAAAAGTCATGGGGGACAAAGTAACAGCAGAGACGATGTCTTTTGGAACGTATGTTAAAGGCATTGACGGCTTAATGGCCGGGGACACAAGTGGCTGGTTGTATGATGTAAATGATAAATCTGCAGAAGTTGGAGCAGATAGTTATAAATTAAATGCTGGAGATGTTGTTGTCTTTCGTTTTGTTGCAGACTGGAGCAATATGAGCCAGGAAACATTACAGCAAACATTAGATAAATTTGGTACTTGTAAAACTGTAGAAGAACCAAAGACAGATGATCCAAAACAAGAAAAACCAGAAGAACCAAA
>NZ_JAKUFT010000048.1:0-38020 GCF_022663605.1 Bacillus cereus group sp. BfR-BA-01379 | reverse complement strand
TCTCGGGTATTAGAAAAGAAACTCGCTCATGCCCAGCGTATTCTATCTAGACGTACAAAAGGCGGAGCGAATTGGCATAAACAGCGAATGAAAGTCGCTCGTATTCATGAATGAATCAAAAATGCAAGAAGGGATTACTTGCAAAAACTCTCTACAAGGATCATCAAAAACCACGATGTGATTGGGATAGAAGATTTGCAAGTATCGAGTATGTTACAGAATCACAAACTAGCGAAAGCGATTCAAGAAGTATCATGGTCACAATTCAAAGCGATGTTGTTGTATAAGGCATGCTGGTATGGGAAACAAGTGATTGTGGTGTCAAAAACATTCGCTAGTTCCCAAACCTGTTCGCATTGCGACTACAAAAATAAAGATGTGAAAAGCCTGAACCTGCGTGAATGGAAGTGTCCTTCTTGTGGTATGTATCATGATAGAGATGTGAATGCAGCGGAAAATCTGAGAAAAGAGGCCATAAGGCTCCTAACCGTAGGGATTACGGGGATTGCCTACTCATAAAACTTAGGGATACCTTAGTGTTCGTAGGAATCCCCCACTTCAAACAGCTCGTTAGAGTGTTAAGTGGGGGTAGTTCAAATATAAGTATAGTATTACATAGTCTCGCTAATTTTAGTTTCACTTTGAGTATTAGGAGAAATTCTTTTCTTAACTTTAAAGTGATAGTACGTGTAGCAAAAGATGATAAATGGTACAGTGCAATAGATTCCAAGTCGTTGTTCAGGGATAAAGATGAGACTGATTAATATAATGCCATACAATCCAAAACCAAGAATTGGTACAAGTGGATAAAGTGGAGTTTTAAATTTTAAGTCTTCTAATCTTCCACCGTCTGCTAAATAATGTTTACGGAAAAAGAATTGAGAGACACAAATTGACATCCAAACAATGATTGTAATAACTCCAGAAATTGAAATTAACCATAAGTAAACTGTTTCAGCAGCTACAACGCTTGTTAAAAGAGAAAAAGCAGAAATAGAAATTGTCAAAATTAAAGCGTTTAGAGGTATTCCTCGTGATGATAATTTCTTTAAAAAGGAAGGAGCCATTTCATTTTACAAGCTTACGTTCACTTCGCTTACGTCTTTGGGATGAAAAAAATAACAATTTTATTAGCTTTAAAGAAGCAAAAATATAATTAAAAATAATGTTTATGTTCGGGTGAAATCTGAACTATAATTTTATTTAAATAATAGTTTTTATGAGGGGAGTTCAAATCCTAATTGGAGTTGAATGACAGCCATAGTTTAATTTTCAATACTTCGCTGTACCATTATTGTATAATATCAGGATTTATATTCAATTATATTTTTTTAGCTTTACATGCATTGAATAAAACAATAAATAAAATTCAACAAGTGATGAGAAGGTATCATTGTTTGTTGAATTTTGTTGTTTATAAAACAGATATTTTAAAGGTCTCCCCACAGGAGGAAAAACTTTTTCTTCCTGTGGGGAGATTTCCTATTGTAAATAGTAAAAAATCTACCAATCACGGTTTTGATTATTAGAATATTTTAAGGACAATATATATTAAACCATATAATAATAAAAGTCCTAAAATATCTATAAATAAATATTTAATAGTTATTGGTTTGAAAATTAAAGTCTTTATAAATAATAAACTAGCCATAATGTATAGTATACTTTGTTCTTTAAAGAAAACATATAAAGAAACTGCTATTGCAATAATACAAATACTAATAGTTTTATCTGTATTGTTAGCATCACTTCTAAACATTTTTCCACCGCCTTTTGAATTTTTTGGAAAAAAAGTAAAAAAATTATTGATTTCTATAATTTTTACTGTAATATATATTATATACAGAAAATTAAGAAAAATGAAGGTGTAAAAATGTTAAAAAAACTACCTAAAGTTTTAACTGTATTCACTTTACTAACGACAAGTTCCCTTATTTCTATCAATCAATTTGCAAAAGCTGATGAAACGGAACAAATAAATATTATAGAAGAAAACGATTTATCTACATTGATCTATTCAGGTTCAGAAGAAAATGCTCCCTTATTTAAACCAAGTATTCCTCAAGTACAAACTGACAAAGATTCTCCACAAAGAGTTGTGATTAATGACGGTAGTTATAATTGGAGATATTTAAATACATATTATGAAAGTAATGTGTTTTCCAATACGGCTACTAGTTGGTTGATAACAGCTGCTAGTGGTGGAATTGCAGGTTGGGCCGCTAAATTTTTTGTTAAAGAAGTATGGAGAGGTGTTGTAGGTTCTATAATTGGTAAAGCTGCTTCAGATTTAAAGGTAGGTACAAATTATTGGTGGACAGTAAAAAAATATGTAGACAAAGATGCTTATAATGTTTATGTAAAATATGATATTAAAATTTATTCTAATTCAAGTAGAACGAAATTAGTAAAATCATATATTCAAGTTCATAAAGTTTAAAGCTACATTTAAGAAACAACAAAAAAATGAAAAAACAAGAACTTCCTCAATGAAATTGAGGAAGCTCTTGTTTTTTCATATATAATAGCTGTACTAGTTCTAGACGGTTTCCTAGATGGTTTCGAAAAAACAGTCTCATAATCTAAGATAAATTATGAGAATTTACGATATTGGTATGCAAAATATGATATTCTTCGTCACTTTAATTATAAGATAGATTTTTCGTTTGTTTTAGAGGAATTGAAAGATACATATTTTCTGGATAATGTTCGAATGAAGTACCTCCTGTCCAAATATTTATTATTAAATCTATTAAACATACTAATGTGCTTTTGCTTTCATCTGATTTGAACCGCCTTAATCGTAATAATATGTAATGTAGTATTACATAGTCTCGCTAATTTTAGTTTCACTTTGAGTGTTAGTAGCAATTCTTTTCTTAACTTTAAAGTGATAGTATGTATAGCAAAAGATGATAAATGGTACAGTGCAATAGATTCCAAGTCGTTGTTCAGGGATAAAGATAAGACTAATTAATATAATGCCATACAATCCAAAACCAAGAATTGGTACAAGTGGATAAAGTGGTGTTTTAAATTTTAAGTCTTCTAATCTTCCACCGTCTGCTAAATAATGTTTACGGAAAAAGAATTGAGAGACACAAATTGACATCCAAACAATGATTGTAATGACGCCAGAAATGGAAATTAACCATAAGTAAACTGTTTCAGCAGCTACAACGCTTGTTAAAAGAGAAAAAGCAGAAATAGAAATTGTCAAAATTAAAGCGTTTAGAGGTATTCCTCGTGATGATAATTTCTTTAAAAAGGCAGGGGCCATTTCATTTTTTGATAATGACCAAAGCATGCGAGTTGCGGCATACAGTCCAGAGTTTGCGACAGAAAGAACAGCAGTAAGAATAACAAAGTTCATAATATCAGCTGCATATGGAATACCGATATTATCAAATACAGCAACGAATGGACTTTTTGTTAATCCTGCTTCTTCCCAAGGAATTAAAGCAACAAGAACAAAAATTGCTAAGACGAAGAAAAACATTGTGCGCCATATAATATTTCTAATAGAACGAGGTAAAGTTTTTGCTGGATCTTCACTTTCACCTGCTGCGATTCCGACAAGTTCTGTACCTTGGAAGGAATAATTGACAGTAACCATTGTTAATAGTATTGCTGCAAGGCTATTTGGGAATAAACCGCCATGATTTACAAAATTTGATAATAACGGGGCTGGTTCGTCACCTTTTAAATCAATAAAACCGAACATAGCGGCGCCACCAAGGATAATAAAAGCTATAATGGCAGATACTTTTATACTTGAAAACCAAAATTCTGTTTCTGCATAACTACGAGCAGATAATGCGTTAATAGTGAAGATTGTAACGCCAAATATTAAACACCAAACCCAGACGGGAATATCAGGAAACCAGCGCTGCATTGTAATGCCGGCAGTTGTAAATTCAAGACCGGTCGTATTCGCCCAGCTTAACCAATATAACCATCCGATCGTAAAGCCAGTTGCAGGATTGATGAACTTAGTGGCATATTCTTGGAAGGAACCTGAAACAGGCATAGCTACAGCAAGTTCACCAAGACAAAGCATAACGAAATACATTAATAATCCACCAGCCATAAAGGCAAGTACGGATCCACCAGGTCCAGCTTGACTTATAATAAAGCCAGATCCGTTAAATAACCCCGTTCCAATCACACCACCGAGTGCAATCATGAATAAGTGTCTACTTTTCATCGTACGTTTTAATTCATTGTTTGTATTGCTTACTTGCGACATTGTTTTCCTCACTTTCGTAGTTGATAGATTAAAGTTTGATATTTTTCCGTATTGTGGAATGTATTCCGTGATGTGAAATCTTGCTATAATTTTCAGATAATTAAAAAGAAAAGTCAATATTTTTTTGTTTACGCTTTCAAATTATTATTGGCGACATATTTTGTTTTTAGAAAATTGAATAAATAGATTGATTTCATTTTGAATTTTTGTTAAATTGATAGGTAATTGAGCGTACTAACATATTACAAGTCAAGTTGAGGTGAGTTATGGTACAGTCCATTGATCGAGCGATAAGTATTATAAAGTTGTTAAATTCTACTAATGAAAAAGAGTATTGGGCTATTTCTGATATTGCGGACAGAACACATCTTCCAGTTAGTACAGTACATAGATTACTTAATTCTCTAATCGAGCATGGGTTAGTTACGCAAATTTCAGAAACGAAACAGTACAAAATTGGGCCAATGTGGATGGAAATAGGATTACGTCAATTGGAGAAAGTAGATTACAGATCTGTAGCCAGAGAAGTGATGAAACGGTTAGCCTCTGAAGTGGAAGAAAGTGTGTATTTAAACATTCCAAATGGAACGCATTCTATTATCATTGAAAGAATTGATAGCCCTTTAAAAATTCGAGTTATCGATAACTTAGGGGAACAGATTCCACTTTCAATTGGTGCTGCAAATAAAACGATGCTTGCCAATATGAAAACGAATGAAATGGAACATATTGTAGAACATTTACTTTCTTCTTTACCAGAACAAAAGCGTATTCTTTTAGAGCAAATAAAACAAATAAGAAATGAAGGATATGCGGTAAGTTATGGTGAAAAAACAGAAGGGACGGCTTCAGTAGCAGCACCGATTATCGGATTTAATCATAAAGTAGTAGGAGCATTAAGTGTTGGGTTAATTAGTCATCGCATTAATGATGATCGACTATCTTTTCTTATTAGTAAGGTAAAACAAGCAGCTCATGAAATATCAATAAAAATCGGCAGTACATCAGAACTATAATTTTGATAACTGCCGTCATTTTTTATTCATATACTGGAATTCATTTTCATAATGCGGAAAAATAGGGGGATTTATATGTCAAAGTGGCAATCAAAAGAACAATTGATTCAATTATTAAGCGGTCTCGTTGAAATTCCTAGTATTACAGGTACAGAAGCTGAAGTTATATTGCCAGATTTTGTTGTGGCACAATTATCTGATTTACAGTACTTCAAAGAAAACCCGCATCATTTGCAAAAAAATCCGACAGGAGACGGACGATATTTTGTTACAGCCCTCGTAAAGAAAAGCGATAGTACAAAAAATACAGTAATTCTAGTTAGTCACTTTGATGTTGTAGATGTACAAGATTACGGAGTGTGGAAAGAAGATGCATTCAATCCTAAAAAGTTAACGTCTATGTTTTATTCTCATAAAGATGAACTACCAGATCATGTACGTGAGGATATAGAACAAGGAGATTGGTTATTTGGTAGAGGAACAATGGACATGAAATGCGGCCTTGCGTTACAAATGGCGATGATTGAGCAAGCTTGTGAAGGAAGATTTGACGGGAATGTTCTTTTATTAGCTGTTCCAGATGAAGAAGTGAACTCTGTAGGGATGAGAGCTGCTGTTCCAAGGTTACTAGAGTTAGCAAGAGAACATAACTTGGATTATAAAACGGTATTAAATTCAGAGCCTATGTTTTCACGACACCCCGGTGACCAAAATAAGTATATTTATACTGGTACTATTGGTAAAGTGTTACCTGGATTTCTTTGCTACGGAAAAGAGACACATGTAGGTGAACCTTTTGCAGGATTAAATGGGAGTTATATGGCTGCGTTATTAACGGCTGAATTAGAGTTGAACACAGATCTTTGTGATATTGTAGAAGGGGAAGCGAGTCCTCCGCCAACTAATTTACTTCAACGGGATTTAAAGGAGGATTATTCTGTACAAATTCCGCATCGTGCAGTCACATTATTCAATTTGTTTTTATTAGAAAAAACGATGACAGAAGTTGTTTCATTGTTACGTCAAAAAGTAACGAAAGTAGCAGAGAAAATAGAAGAATCATATGAAAAGCAAGCATATCGTTTTTCTAAATATAATCCGTTTATACCCCCTAATATGAAAGTAAATGTTTTAACGTATGAAGAGCTTTTAGTTTATGCAATTGAACAACATGGGCAAGAGAAAATAGATGATATTCAATCTAGCATTATAAAAAATAGAGAAGATAAAGATGATCGTGCGGTAACAATTGATTTAGTAGATAAATTAGCTATTTTATGTAAAGAAAAGGCGCCGATGATTGTACTTTTCTTTGCTCCACCATATTATCCAGCTGTAAGTTCACGCAACAATCCGTTAATTAAAGAAGTAGTTGCAGAAATGGAAAAGTATGCCCACTTTAATCATAACATCACATTTGAAAACCAAAACTATTTTGGAGGAATTTCAGATTTGAGTTATGTGGGCTTACAAAACCCACTAGATTCAATGAGTTCACTTGTAGACAATATGCCATTATGGGATAAAGGTTATTCGATTCCGCTTCAGGAATTAGAAAAGTTTGACGTTCCAGTATTAAATATGGGGCCGGTAGGAAAAGATGCCCATCAATGGACAGAACGTTTAGATGTAAATTACGCATTTGAAACGCTATTAGATATGTTACCGAAATGCATTGAAAAATTACTTATTTCTAATAAAATTCCACAATCAAAGTAGGGAATAAGGAAGGGATAAAACTAAAATCTCAAAAGAAGATATAAATAAAATTATCTCAGTATAACCAAAAGAACGGACAAACTCAAGTATATATGAGTTTGTCCGTTTATCATTTAGTGAAAGCGAGCGAGTATGTAATCCACCATTTTCTAATTAAATTCATAGCTAATGTGATCTCTTATATAGTTTTACTTTTTAGTTTGACCAGATAGTTCAATAGACTTTTGCGTACAACGCTGCATAGCGGAAATAATTGCAGTTCGTAAGCCTTTTTCCTCCAATGTTGCTACAGCCTCTATCGTTGTTCCACCAGGAGAACATACCATATCTTTCAATTCACCTGGATGCATTCCTGTTTCTAGTACCATTTTAGCAGAGCCTAATACAGCTTGAGCTGCGAATTTATATGCTTGGTTTCTTGGCATACCGTCTAGTACAGCAGCATCTGCCATCGCCTCTATAATCATATATACGTATGCTGGTGAAGAACCACTTACTGATGTAACAACATCCATTAATTTTTCACTTACGATCTCTGCTTGACCAAAGCTATTGAAAATGTTTAGCACATCTTCTAAATCTTTTTCTGTCACCATTTCATTTGGGCATAATGCAGACATTCCTTCTCCAACAAGAGCAGGGGTATTAGGCATTACTCGTATAACTTTTAATTTTTTATCAAAAGATTCTTCTGTACTTTTGATGCTTTTTCCAGCAGCAATCGTTACGACGATAACATCGTTTTTGATTACTTCTTTTATTTCGTTAATGATTGATGCGTATAGGTCTGGTTTAATTGATAAAATTAAAATATCAGCATTTTTAGCTACTTTATTGTTGTCAGTAGTTGTAGTGATCCCATACTTTTCGTTAGCGTGTTTTAAATTCGTAGTGTTTAAATCCGAACAAATAACATGATTTGCAGACACTATCTTTTTGTTTAGCATCCCGCCAATGATAGCCATCCCCATATTTCCGCATCCGATGAATCCAATTTGTTTGTCCATAATTACTCAATCTTGCTCCTTTTATAATAAATTATATCATTTTGAAATTGTTATCTTAAAATAACAATAACATCACCATGCAATATAAAGAAACATTCTAAGAGAATATATTCCTTTTTGCAACAGTAAAAGATAAAAATCAATTACATTCAACATTCTGTAAATATATACACTATCATGTAATGTTTTATATTTCTGTATATGAGTTACACTTATATCGATTTGTATTTTCATTCATTAGGGCGAAATTTTCATACAAGTACCATGCCGCTCTATGTATTTTTAAAAATACCACTTGACACCAAATGGAACTATATCGCATAATATAAAAAATTAAACCGAAAATCGTTGAAGGGAAATAGTACATATGTCTTCTTGCGAAAGAGAGTGGAATTCACCGGCTGAAAGATTCCTCGTATAGAATATATCGAACCTATCCCTGAGTCTTAAATGAAAGTTTAGGCGTTCGCCTGCGTTATAGGCGCCAAGTGGATATCTATGTATATCAATTAAGGTGGTACCGCGGAACAATGACCGTTTCGTCCTTTTTATTTTATTAAGGGCGAAGCGGTCATTTTTATTTTGCTCTTTAATAGGCTAGATGCAGCATTGGTGAGAATAGAAGTCGCTGCAAGCCGAATGAATAAAAGTGAAATTTATAAAAAACTTTGATTTTAGACTTGGGGGATACAAAAGTGAAAAAACAACGAATTGTTGTAAAGATTGGGAGCAGTTCCTTGGCAGATAGTCACGGAGGCATTTCTAAAGAACAACTTTCAGATCACGTTGCCGCATTGGCTCGATTGAAAGAGGAAGGGCATGAAGTTTTGTTAATTACATCTGGGGCTGTCGCTGCAGGTTTTTCTGCTCTAGGGTATCCTAGCAGACCTGTGACAATTAAAGGAAAACAGGCTGCTGCAGCTGTTGGACAAAGTTTGTTAATGCAGGCGTACACGGAGGAATTTCGTAAATATGGCATCGTTACTGCGCAATTATTGCTGACGAGAAGTGATTTTTCTAGAAAAGAACAATATAGTAATGCTTACGCTACTTTAGGAGAGTTACTAAATCGTTCTGCTCTTCCAATCATTAATGAAAATGATTCCATCTCATTAGAGGAGCTGACGTTTGGTGATAACGATATGCTGTCAGCTTTAGTAAGCGGGCTCGTTTCGGCGGATATGCTAATGATTTTTACGGATGTGAACGGTTTATACGACAAAAATCCTCAGAAAAATGCGGATGCGAAAAAGTATTATTTCCTTCCTGAAGTTACAGAAGAAATCGCTTCTCTTGCAGGAGATGCTGGGTCCAAACTTGGGACTGGCGGTATGAAATCAAAAATTGATGCTGCGAAGACGGCACTTTCTCTGGGCGTGAGTGTATTTATCGGAACAGGGCGTGGACAAGAGAAATTTGTAGATGTTTTAAAGGGCAAAGGTGATGGAACGTATGTGGGAAGTGCTCCTCAAAAAGAAATGAAGATGAACAAGCAATGGATCGCTTTGCATTCGCTTGTTAGCGGACAAATTGAAGTAGACGCTGGAGCAGCTACTGCTATCATTCAGCATGGTAAGAGTCTTCTTCCTGCTGGCGTTACAAATGTGTCAGGATTTTTCAAAGTTGGCGATGTCGTAGAAGTTATGACGCAACAAGGGCGCGTCATTGGAAAAGGGCAATGCACATATAGTGCTGAGGAACTAAGAGATGTAAAAGGTATGCAAAGCCAAGAAATTCAAGCAAGAGGCGATAGGCATAATTATGAAGTCATCCATAGAGATTATTGGGTTTCACTTTAAGTATAGTGATGTTAAAAAGGAGGAAATAAAAATGAATGAAGTGTTGTCAAAGGGGAAAAAAGCGAAAGAAATTGCTAGAGAACTTGTACTAAAATCTACAAATCAAAAAAATGAAGCACTTGCTGCTATTGCGGATCAGTTAAGAGTAGAAGTAGCTTATATTTTAGAGGAAAACAAACGGGATTTAGAAGAAGGTAAGGCAAAAGGATTTTCTGATTCACTTCTAGATCGTCTAATGTTGGATGAACAGCGTATTATTGATATGGCAGAGGGGATTAAGCAGTTAATTGAATTACGTGATCCTGTTGGAGAATGTGTAAGTGAATGGGAGCGACCAAATGGATTATTTATTCAGGAGATGCGTGTACCACTTGGTGTTGTTGGGATGATTTACGAGGCTAGGCCGAATGTAACAGTAGATGCTGCTACAATTTGTTTGAAAACAGGAAACGCAGTTATATTACGTGGTAGTTCTTCTGCTATCAATTCTAACAAAGCCATCGTTGCTGTTATTCACCGAGCGCTCAAACAAACAAGCTTGCCTCAAGAAAGTGTACAGCTTATAGAAGATACAACGCGGGATAGCGCAAAGCAGTTGTTTACATTAAATGATTACCTAGATGTTCTTATTCCAAGAGGTGGCAAACAATTAATTGATACTGTAGTGAGGGAAGCGTCTGTTCCAGTACTTGAAACGGGTGCAGGAAATTGTCATATTTTCATTGATGAAACAGCGGATAAGCAAATGGCAGTTGATATTATTATAAATGCAAAAACGCAGCGTCCATCTGTATGTAATGCAATTGAAACGATTATACTTCATGAGAAGTGGGCGCAGCAATTTGGTAGCGAATTGTTTTCATCTTTGAAGGAAAAAGGCGTGGAGTTACGCGGTGATCAAAAAGCACTGGCAATTGATTCTTCAATTGTACTTGCTTCAGAAGAAGATTGGGGTACAGAATTTTTATCACTCACGCTGGCAGTGAAAGTAGTTTCTTCTATAGAAGAAGCGATTCATCACATAAATACGTATGGATCTATGCATTCTGAAGCAATTATTACAGAGGACGAGGAAAACGTCGGTAAATTCTTCACAACTGTTGATGCGGCTGCACTGTATCATAATGCATCAACTCGTTTTACTGATGGATCTGAATTCGGATTCGGCGCAGAAATTGGTATCAGTACACAAAAGCTACACGTAAGGGGACCAATGGGACTTCCTGCATTAACTTCTACAAAATATGTGATTCGTGGAAATGGTCAGGTTCGATAATAATAAAAGACACTCAATTCGCTTGGGTGTCTTTTATTTATTTACCATACAAATAGCCCAACAAGCATAGCGCTTAATAAGGAAACTGCCATCCCGCTAACAAGAAGCTTCCAAACATTTTTACCAATTATGGCTGACTTTTCTCCGCCAAATAATGAATTGTAAGTTCCATAAATCATGCCTACTGTACTAAAGTTAGCAAAAGAAGCTAGAAATGTAGTTGCAACCGCAATCGTATGTGGTTGTAACGACTTTAGATTCGATTTTAAATCCATCATGGCAACAAATTCATTCGTCGTTATTTTGATTCCCATTAATTCAGCTACATACATAGCATCATTACCTGATAAGCCGAGTAAGAAAGCAAAGGGACTAAAGATAATGGAGAAGATTTTTTGTATTGTTAAACCTGTTACGACAAAGCTTAATAGCCCATTTAAACAGGCAGTTAATGCTACATAACCAATTACCATAGCTAAAATAACGATAACCATATTCATCCCGACTAACATACTGTTTGAAATAGTAGAAAAGAAATCCTTTTTTTCATCTTTTGAAGGTGTATATACGACATCTTCTTCTTTCGTAACTTCCACAGGATTTAATACATTGGCCAAAATTAATGCGTTAATACAGTTTAAAGGGATAGCACTGAAAATATATGTTGCCGGAACCATTGATAAATAAGCGCCAAGAATGGATCCGCTAACGCTACTCATACTCATAATTCCAAAGGTTAATAAACGATTTTCTTTTAAAACAGATAATTGATCACGAACAACGGCAAGTGCTTCAGTGTTTCCTAAAAACATCATTTGAATCGAAAAGAAACTTTCTAACTTTGGTAAACGAGAAATCTTTGAAATAACTGCACCTACTTTATCAATAATCCAAGTTAAGATTCCAAAATAAGAAAGAATATCAAAGAACGTGATAACGAAAATGATAGGAAGTAAAGCACTAAAGAAGAAATCAACGGTTTGATTTTCCATAGCGGAAGGAAATGCAAACCGAATACCTTCATTGGCACATGATAGTAGCCAACTGAAAAATGACGCAATTTTATTAATGATAATACTGCCCAGCTTCGTGCCTAACATAAACCATGTAATAAAGAGCTCCAATATGATTAGAATAACGATTGGTCTCCATTTTATTTGTTTTTTATTAGGCGAACATAGGAAAACGAATAAGATTACAATGAAAATCCCTAACATATTTAATATGAAATGCATCTCAACAACTCCTTGAGAGTTATTATTTGTATATAAAAAAGCTCCTATTCTTCCTAATTTAGATTACAACGAAAAGTTATGAAGAATGTAAATGATGTTAGGGATTCATTCATATTATTTTTAAATACTAAAAAGAACTCATAGCAAACAAGCAGGTAGAATTGAAAGTTTTTCAAGTAACGAGTAGAAGAGGGAAACTAATAACTATATCCATTTTTAAATTGTTTAGGTGAAACACCTGTATGTTTTTTAAAGACTTTTGTAAAATGGCTCTGGTCATGGAAATTTAATAGTGTAGAAATTTCGGATATAGAATGTTTTGTGTAGGTCATTAAACTTTTTGATTCATCAATTTTAGCACGCTGTATATATTCGCCTAGTGACATTCCAATTTCTTTTTTGAAAAGAGAAGATAGATAACTAGGATTTAATCCGACTATATGTGCAAGGTGAGATAGTGTAATTTCCTCGTAAAGATGAGTAAATATATAATTTTGACATACGTTTATAGGTTTTGAGTGTTTTTGCATTGTTCCATTCTTTACTCGTTCTGAGAACTCAAGTAAAGCAGTCTCCAAAAATGGAAAAATGGCTTCACTTTTATTTATTTCTTCGAGTTTTTGAATAAATAAATCACTGAGTGTATATGCGATTTCAGGAAATAGTCCACCATCTATAGCTGATCTTGTCGCAAGTGTAATTGCTGCGATGGCAGAGTTTTTCTGGCTGCGCAAGTGACTTGTTTTTGACAACACCCCAAGATCTCCTGATTCAGGTAGACTCCTTAAATTTTTAATTAAATCATCTTTTTTTCCCTGCTTAATACATTCAAATATTTTTCTTTCAGCCTGAGGGTCAATATGAGTTAATGTACTTTGACGTTGCGCCGATATATGTATATCGGGTTGTTCAATTTCAAATTCTGTCTTTTTTATCATTATATTTTTTTGGAGAATATCAGCAATGTCTAATTTTTGTTGATACAACATGTAATATAAAATCATACTTACATTTATAAAATTCAAATTGCTTAAAACGGGGAGGGATTGATAATATTGAACCATTTCCTCCGTGTTTATTTTTAGATGAAGATCGTTTATGAGACCTTTAATGGAGGGTTCTGATAGTTTGGAATAAAGTACGGGTCCAACGATAATGTTCCCACTAAGTTGATCATTCAAGCATAAGTTAATGGAGAAAAAATTTTCAAGAAAAGAAGTCTCTTCTAGTACTGGAAAATTATAAGCGGAATTTTCTTTGAATAGTTGATTACATAACTGCTCTTTTGAAGAATAGAAAGGGTGCTGCTGAAAATTAGGCGAGATTTCAAATGCCAAATTGCCTTTGTTATCAATAAAAAAGATAGGGATTTTATGTATGTCAAAGACTAACTTACAAATATAATATAGATCTTCTAGTTTGGAGCAATTCATGATTTTAACCTCTATTCTATAAAAAATTAGCCAGTGTGAGTGCGGATAGTCATAAATAATTAACTAAAATTTTTACAAGTATTCTAAAGAATATACCATAATATCTAAAAAATAATAACTATAATAACATTAAGAAAGCGTTTACTTAATTATTTTTTAGGGGGCTATCTATTATGAAAAGAGATATTAAGAGAATTATTTCACAAATGACATTAGAAGAGAAGGCAAGTCTATGTTCTGGATTAGACTTTTGGAATACAAAAGGAATTGAGAGATTAGGGATTCCTTCCATTATGGTAACTGACGGACCACATGGTCTTAGAAAACAAGCAGAGGGAGCAGATCACTTAGGGATTTATAACAGTATCCCATCAACTTGTTTCCCATCGGCAGTAGGGTTAGCAAGTACATGGAATAAAGAGTTAATCAATCAAGTAGGGGTTGCATTAGGAGAAGAATGCCAGGCTGAAAATGTAGGGGCTCTTCTTGGTCCAGGTGCAAATATAAAACGTTCGCCACTATGTGGAAGAAACTTCGAATATTTTTCAGAAGATCCATATTTATCATCACAAATGGCTGCAAACCATGTTAAAGGTGTACAAAGTCAAGGGGTTGGAACATCATTAAAACATTTCGCTGCTAATAACCAGGAGCATCGCAGAATGTCTATAGATGCAATTGTTGATGAAAGAACATTGCGTGAAATTTATCTTGCTAGTTTTGAAGATGTTATTAAGGAAGCACAGCCTTGGACAGTAATGAGTGCTTACAACAAAATAAATGGAGAATACGCTTCGGAAAATACGTATTTATTAAATGATATTTTAAAAGATGAATGGGGATTTGAAGGCTTTGTCGTATCCGATTGGGGCGCAGTAAATGAGCGTGTTGCAAGTTTAGCGAACGGTTTGGAGTTAGAAATGCCTTCAAGCTTTGGGATTGGTGAGAAGAAAATTATTGATGCAGTTAACGGTGGTGAGTTATCTGAAGAAAAGCTTGATCAATCAGTAGAGCGTCTTCTTAACGTTATTTTTAAAGCCGTGGATAACCAATTAGAAAATGCTGTGTATAGTAAGGAAGCGCATCATCAGCTTGCAAGAGAAGTTGCAAGTGAAAGTATGGTGATGTTACAAAATGAAGATTCCATCCTTCCGTTGAAAAAAGAAGGAACAGTAGCAGTTATTGGCGAGTTTGCAAAGCAACCACGTTATCAAGGCGGCGGAAGCTCTCATATTAATCCAACAAAGCTTGAAAGTATTTTTGAAGAAATTGAAATGGTATCAGGTGAAAAAACGAATATTTTATTTGCACAAGGCTATGACCTTGCAAGTGATGATGTGGATGAAAACATGATTAATGAAGCGAAAAGAGTAGCAGAGAGTGCAGATACAGCTGTTCTTTTCGTTGGACTTCCAGATCGTTATGAATCAGAAGGATTTGATCGAAAACATTTACAAATGCCAAAAAATCACGTGCAATTAATTGAGGCTATCGCTGAAGTACAAAATAATATTGTTATAGTCTTAAGTAACGGCGCACCAATTGAAATGCCATGGATAGGCAAAGTAAAAGGAATACTTGAAGGCTATTTAGGCGGGCAAGCGTTAGGCGGAGCGATTGCTGATATATTATTTGGGGACGCGAACCCAAGTGGGAAACTAGCAGAAACATTCCCGAAAGTGTTAAGTGATAACCCATCTTACTTAAACTTCCCTGGTGAAGGTGACAAAGTGGAATATAAAGAAGGTGTGTTCGTGGGCTATCGTTATTACGATAAGAAAAAGATTGAACCATTGTTCCCATTTGGGTTTGGATTAAGCTATACGAATTTTGAATATAGTAATCTTTCAATCGATAAGAAAGAAATAAAAGATACGGATACGGTTTCTGTTCGTGTAAACGTGAAAAATACTGGTAGTATAGCAGGGAAAGAAATTGTTCAGCTGTATATAAAAGATGTTGAAAGCAGTATGATTCGTCCTGAAAAAGAATTAAAAGGGTTTGAAAAAGTAGAATTGCAACCGGGAGAAGAAAAAACGGTTAGTTTTATTCTAAATAAAAGATCATTTGCTTATTACAATGTTGAATGGAAGGACTGGCAAGTTGAAACTGGTGAATTCGAAATTTTAGTAGGGAAATCTTCAAAAGAGATTGTTTTACATGATAGCATTTTTGTTCAATCAACAACTATAATTCAAAAACCTGTCCATCGTAATACGTTACTAGGGGAAATATTTATGGACCCAATCTTAGCGCCAATCGCAAAAGAACTAATGGAGAAAGCATTAAAAGATAGCCCGTTTAGTAGTATGGCTGAAGGGGATAGTGATGCCTCTGAAATGATGGAGGCTATGCTGAACTATATGCCGTTACGAGCGTTAGTGAACTTTAGCGCCGGTGCTTTTACAGAAGAAATGTTAGGTGAAATCATTGGGCTATTAAACGATGCGCAAATGAATCAATAAGTAACGTAAAAAAACGCAGTTTGCAACTAAACTGCGTTTTTTCCGTTCTATAAATTTTTGGAATTCTAAAAAAATAGAAGGTATAATTCTATAAATATAGAATCTAATACGTAGTAAAATAAGGAGGCGATAAAATGGAAGTCTTTCACGTAACGAGTAGAAAGAGGGAAACGTACAATGTTCAAATAAAGTATTCGATACTTTTCGAATGTGCACTAGGTATTGCGGCAATTACTCATAAAAGGTTAATCGATACTCTTGAAAAGAGTCAAAATGAATGGGAAGAAATTAAGGAATCATTAACAGAAGAAATGAGAGAGCACCTACAGTTTGTAGAAGAACATAATACGTGGAAAGCATTGCTTCAGTTATTGTATGAAGGAGAGTTTCAGGATCTATCACAGTTTCATGCTACAATCGATTCGCTTTCAGAAGAAGATTTGAAGTATATATGTTTACCGTTTTTAGGCGAGAAGTATGAAGAGAAAAGACATTTAGCAGCAAGTGGAGATGTAACTGCAACACATGAACTAATGGAACTGACAAATGATCATCAGTTTTTCTCCGCGTATATTCGTTTTATATGTGATGTTCATGTACAAGTGCTGAAATCCCATTTAATCGCTGTTATGACAGGATGGTATGAGAGTGTTATTCAGAAAGAGGAAGAGCAAATACTATCTATATTAAAACGAGATTATGAAGCGAAAAATGAAATGAATAAAAAGATGAAACCAGAGGAGTTTGTCGAGTGGGCGACCGGTGGTGTGAACTATATGCCAGAGCCAAGTGTTCATTACGTACTTCTTATCCCGCAAATGATATACAGACCGTGGAATATTGAGGCGGATATTGAAGATACGAAAGTATTTCATTACTCAGTCGCAAACGAAAGTATCCATCCTGAAGATCTGTATGAACCGAATTATTTTTTAGTTCAAAAACATAAAGCACTTGGGGATGAAGCGAGATTACGCATTGTAAAAATGTTGTTCGAAAAAGAACGAACATTGCAGGAAATTACAGAAAGACTGCAACTCGGTAAATCGACTGTACACCATCATTTGAAATTGTTGCGTGCAGCGAAGTTAGTTGATATACATGACGGGAGATATGTATTAAGAAAGAAAGCAGTACAGTCGTTAGCGAAAGAATTAGATGCGTTTTTAAATAGATAATATGCAACTAGAATGTACATAAAGGGAGGAATTTAAGAGAAAAGTTGGTGTATGAAATTGAAAAATGTGTTGAAAAATCGTTCGTTTTTTTTCATGTGGATTGGTAGCGCGATTTCAGAATTGGGCGGGGCTTTTGGAACGTTATGTAATTCAATTCTTGTTTACGAATTAACAGGGTCAAAAACAGCATTAAGTAGTATGTGGTTACTATATTTTATCCCATCGCTCATACTGCAACTTATAAGTGGTCCATTTATTGATAAATGGAGCCGGAAGTGGATTATGATATTTTCGCAATGGGTACGAGCTTCGGCTTTCTTACTACCGTTAGTGATGTTACTTACTAGTAGTATAGAAGTTTGGCATGTGTATGTCGTACAAATTATAATCGGGCTTATTACGCCGCTGTATACACCTGCAAGTCAAGCGATTACACCGAGCATTGTAAGTGAAGAACAACTTCAAGACGCAAATGCATATATTGATGGGATGGCTCGACTTATGATGTTTCTTGGACCAATATTAGGCGGAGTGGCCATTCATTTGATGGGAGTAGAACTTACACTATCTTTCGTATGTATTTGTCTATTTGTTAGTGGCACTTTTTTACTTTATATAAAAGAAAAGAGAACAACACAATCCATTCGGAAAACGTGGCTAGAACAGTTTCTTCACGGTTTTACATATTTTTTCACAAAACCAGTTATCGTTTGGCTCGGTATCTTTCTTACTTTCGTGCAATTTGGGGTGGGGGTAACGCTGGTTACAAACCTTCCTTATATAAAAGATGAGCTGTCAGCAGGGTATGCGGAGTTTGGTTATTTTATGGCTGGTTTCCCGTTTGGCTATGTAATTGGATCTATACTAGTCGGAAAAGTAACATATAAAAGCCGGCGTATACTTATGCTTGGTGGATTGTTTATAGGAGGACTCACATACATTTCTCTAGGGTTCAATCATAGTATAGTAATTGCGGTGTTCATTGAAGTAGTTGCAGGCATTTGTATTTCATTTTTCAATGTTCATAACACAACAATTTGCCAACAAACAGTACCAAACAATATGATAGGACAAATATTTTCAGTGCGTTTATTTTTCATACGATCCGCTATGCCGTTAGGTGTGTTATTAGGAGGCATACTAAGTGAAGTGTGGGGAATAAGAGCACTATACTTTATTATCGGTGCGATTATATGTGTTACTTCTTTAATAGGATTATTCCTTCCATATTTCAAATTTTTAGATGAAGCTGTTGAAGAGAAAACAGCATAATTCAAACAATTAAAACTTTTTAATTGAAAATAATTATCATAATCAACTATAATAGAAGAATACTAGTATTCGTATTAAAAAGAGGGAGTGGAATATATGTTTATCGAAACGAAAACATTTACAGTAAAAGAAGGTACATCAAATATAGTTGTAGAACGTTTTACTGGAGAAGGTATTATTGAAAAATTTGAAGGATTCATCGACTTAAGTGTTCTTGTGAAAAAAGTAAGACGCGGAGATGAAGAAATTGTCGTTATGATTCGCTGGGAATCTGAAGAAGCATGGAAAAACTGGGAAACAAGTGAAGAACATTTAGCAGGGCATAGAGCGAGTCGTGGTAAACCAAAACCAGATCATATCATTAACGTTGATCACGCAGTTTATTATGTAAAATCATCGAAAGCGGCTTATCAACAGTCGTAATATATATGTAAAGGTAGAGGATATTTGTTTAGTAATAAACAAATATCCTCTTTTTTTGATTTATAGTAAAATATGGATGTGATATATGTTTTATTGTTTCGTTATAAATGGAGGTAAATGAAGTGAAAAAAATGTTACGAATGGCAACTTTAGCGACGATATTGTTATCAGCGTGTAGTAATAATAATGTGAAAGAAGAAGTATCTAACAACGAGGAAGTAAAACGTGAAAGTAGTGCAAAAATAGTAGAGAGGAAGGAGTATATCATTATTGATAAGAAGTATAATGATATATTTCTAAAAGATGCTAATTCAAATAAAGAAGATAGTGTGAAAGTAAGTTTAAATGATTTAAATCCAACAAAATGGGAAGCACCTGTAAGAAACGGTATTCCAGATATAGGTGATCATATTTCTTTAGAAAAAGAAGAGGGTAAATATACACCTACATTAGTAAAAGATCTTGTTGGTGAAATAAAGTATGATGGTACAATTAAATATAAAATTTTAGAAGCAACTAATAAATCAGTAAAGTGGCTTCCACTAAATAAAGAGAACGATGGTGGGGGTGTTCTACCAGAGATGGTAAAAGTAGTGAATGCTTCAAAAATAAAAGCTGGAGATATTGTTACAATTCAAGATAAAACAAAAAGCAGTAAAGACGCAATTGTATATGAACTGACAATCGTTGAATAAGTATGTAGAAGATTATAAGAAAAGTACAATATATTTAGGTGAGGAATAACTCCATAATAATATGTTTGGAGGTTACAAATGTTAGAAGCACAGACATCTATTAAACATGAACAACATAAAAAATTAGCGCAAACAATAGTAGCTGAAATCTTATCAATAGATAAGGTAACTGGATGTATGCTTATCGGATCTGTCGCAAGAGGTGATGCATATCCTGATTCGGATTTAGACTTATATATTCTTTTAGAGGACGGACAAAAGAAGAAATTTCATTCTGAAATGAGACAAGAAATTTTAGTTGAATATAAGTATGCAGACGTTAATCAAATACTAGTAAACTTTAAAAATAATCCGATGGAACTATACTCATTTTTAGAAGGGGAAGTTTTATTTGATACAAGCGGTGAGTTAAAAAAGTTAAAGGAAATAGCTACATATGAATTTGAAAACTATCGTGTTTCTAGCGGCAAAGTGAAAGGTATTTCTCACTGGTTACATAGTTCGCTCATTAAAATTCAGTCTGCTTTGAAAGCAAATGATGAGCTAAAGGCTTCATACATCGTTCATACGTCAATTTGGACATTGCTAGAAGGGATATGGGCTATGAATAACAAGCCTACACCGCCAGTGGGATCTGTTTTAAGGTATATTCAAGAGTTGCCTAATAAACCAATCCATTTGGAGGCATTACTTCATAAATTATTTTTAGGGGATACGACAGAACGTATTGAGTCGGCAATCGTGTTAATGGAGTGGATGTTACATAATTTGAAAAGTAACTAATGTGGCTATTTTATATCAGTACATTCATATTTCACGTCGAATGGTTCATGTAATTGCATTCATAAAAAAATCGTTCTAGGCTACAGAAAAAAGTATTAGACTATAAAGCATAGTCTTAGATGGAACGCTTGAATATCTTTCCCTACATATTTAAGTATTATGGAAATGAGTCTACATACCCTGTGTTTAAAAGGAGATGAGTGAATGAAGTTAAATCATTTGAATCTATGTGTTGATGATTTATCAGAAGCGAGAGATTTCTTTGAAACATTTTTTGATTTTCAATTTTTAGAGCAAAAGGGAAAGGCACTAGTAGTAATGAGTGATGAAAGTGGATTTATACTTGTACTAAGTGATCCAAAAGCATTTAAAGGAAATATGGAAGTGATGTATCCAGAAGCTTTTCATATTGGTTTTTTAGTGGATACTTCAAATGAAGTTGATCAAACATATAATCGTTTACTATCTGGCGGCATTGAAATAGAAAAGGCACCGTATTCTATGAGAGGTAGTAGTTACGGTTTTTATTTTACAATGTTTAACGGATTGTTAATTGAGGTGTCCTGCCTTGACTATAAACAGGGTAAGAAAATTCAATAGCAACCAACAAGAGTAATTGTTTAATGTTGTAAATATAGCCCCTTATCCAGTTTGGAAGGGGCTTGATTATTTTAAGGAACATAAAAGTAAAAATAAACGAATTTTATTCAGGAAAAGGACTTGTGAGACAGCCTTTTTATTAATCTATCTGAATCTCAAATTCAATTACAGCTTGATCTTTCCTAAACGGTATATTAAGTTCTTTAAATCGTAAGCTTATTCCAGACAAATTATCAGGAAGGGCAGGAGATATAACGAAATGATGACTAAAATGTCCATCAGTGCCGCCACCACCTTCTGGCCAGCAATCATATGTATCATCTATTGATAATTGGAAGAAACTATGAGGCTTATTTTCATTAAAAACTTCATCAGTGGAATCCCAATCACTATATAAATAAACTACACTAGCATTTGCATATTGCCGAATAAAAGTTACGGTATACATAATGCCTTCATGTTCATATGTTTTAAAAACCGGTATATGTTTTTGGAATGTAGTTGGTTCAACGCGAGGTTTAAATTCACCTTCGTCCATCATAGAAGAAAATAGTGAATTTAAATAATCCGGATAAAATCCGTATTGCTTTGCCCATTTGTAAATGGCTTCATCATGTGGAAATCCTGGATCACCACCTGAAAGTTCTTTCCGTTCTTTTAATAGGGCACAAATTTTTTCATCGATCGTATATAATCTTTCATCGTAATAATCAGTAGGGCGTTCAAAAGTCATACGTTGCATAATCATTCCTCCTTTTCTTTATTTTAACAAAAAAAGAAAGGACGATACATTTTTAAATGTAAATATTAATTGTAAATCTAAGATCATTCATAACTCAAATATGGTAGATTTAAAATGAAGTTTGATAACAAGGTCTATTTTGCAGAGGAATTGCTTATGTATAAAATAATAATAATGTATGAATCAAGCAGGTTTCCCATATGGTAAAGTACGAAACTATTATAAGTAGTACAGTGATATGAATAGGAGGTTATCGCTATGACAGCTGTATTTAAAGATATGGCATTCCAGCTAAAAACGGAGCGACTCGACCTGAATATGTGGGAAGAATCTGATGCGGTCTGGTTGAGAAAGTTAATTGGTGAACGTGGTGTGGACATGCCAACCATTGAATCTGTTCGTAGCCATCTTATCGAAATGCGCAAGAAAGCAGCTGAAAATGGTATTTCTCTTCTTACTATTCGTAGGAGAGAAGAAGGGGATTTCATCGGATACTGTGGCTTAATCATCGGTCGGTCCACGCTTGAAGAACCGGAAATTGCATACGAGTTGTTCCAAAGTGCTCATCGTAATGGTTATGCGACAGAGGCTGCATCAGCAGTGCTTGAGGCTGCGATTGCTACGGGTCGTCATAGACTTTGGTCTACTGTAGGGGCTTGGAATACGGCGTCTTTTCGGGTATTAGAAAAGATAGGGTTTAAGCGGCATCACAGTACGTGGGGGGAGCGCGGCGAGATTGTATGGAACGTACGTGATCTGTAGAAATCTGATCAAATTCGGAACGATAAAAAATATACAAGAAAGCCCATATGTTAGATTACTAAGTAATCTAACATATGGGCTTTTCTTTATAGAAAATATTGATTTTGTTTATATTTTAGCTTAATTTTTTACATCTTCAAATAATTGAAGTGCCTCTTTCACATTCAATCCATTCTTCACAATACCATGAATCGCTTGAATCATCGCAGCAGGATGTTCAGATTGCCATATATTCCGGCCCATATCTACGCCGATTGCACCTTCTTGCAGTGCATTGTACGTAATGTTTAATGCGTCTTCAATTGAATCTTGTTTTGGTCCACCAGCGATTACGACTGGAGCAGGGCAAGTACTTGTAATTTTTTCGAATCCCTCGCAGTAATACGTTTTAATAATGTCAGCTCCCATTTCAACACATACGCGGGAAGCGAGTGCAAGAAAGCGAGCTTCGCGTTTTTGTAATTCTTTCGCAACGGCAGTAATACCGAGTACTGGTAGACCGTAGTCGTGAGCTTCTGAAACTACATTTGCGAGATTTGATACCGTTTGTGTTTCATAGTCTGATCCGACAAAAACAGAAACGCCGACACCTATTGCATTTTGTTTTACTGCTTCTTTGACAGGTGTAACAATTGTTTCATTCGCTAAATCTTTGCCGACGACAGTAGCTCCGCCTGATACACGCATAACCATCGGTGTGCTGCAGTTTTCAGGAATACAGGAGCTAAGTACACCGCGCGTTAAAAAGAGGGAATCTGTATAAGGAAGTAAGTTTTTAACTGTTTCAAGTGGTTGTTCTAGCCCGTGAATTGGTCCTAAAAAGTAGCCGTGATCTATTGCTAACATAACCGCTCTGCCATCAGGTAAAATTGTATTTAATCGATTTTTAAATCCCCAAGTCATGTGAAATCACTCCTTCGTTAATGTTGGATTTTCCGTTTGTACCGTATCTTTATTTGGTAAATGTGGTGACTTAATAAAAACTGCTTTAAAAGGTTTATCGGAATGGTTAATTAAATAGTGAGATTCATGAGGGCGAACTTGCAGGACATCACCTTGTTTAATTGGAACTCTTTCGTTATTCACATAGAAATCTATTTCACCTTCTAAAGCATAAAAGACTTCCTCACATGTTGTATGATAGTGGTTTTGAAACTCTTGCCCAGGCTGGATGACAACAAGGCCAAGATCAATGTTCGGACCTTGTATTAAATATTTCGGCCCGTTATCACCGAAGCGATAGGAGAAATCATTTTCATTCGCTTTTAACATACATTTCACTCCTTTATGTAAGGTGTTACAGAGCACCAGGCGCAATCCACATATGTGAGGTGAGCCCTTTATCAGCTAAGGCGAGTTGACTGTCATACACAGTTTTCCATGTTTCATAGAAGTCTTTATATAGTTCATGATTTTCAGTAATTGGCTCGAATGTGTGCTCCCATTGTACAAACTGTTCAGCAGTTTCTTCCATAGATGAATATATGCCAGCGCCAACTCCAGCAGCAATCGCAGTTCCTAAAGCAGCTGCTTCTTTCACAACCGGTACTTTAACAGGGATACCGAGTACGTCAGATAAAATTTGTGGCCATAGTTTTCCTTTAGCAGCACCGCCAGCAAAAACGACTTCAGAAGGGAATGTCCCTGTGAGATTTTCTATTAATTTTAAGTTACCAAGTGTAACGAAGGCAGCATTTTCCTCAATAGCACGGAACAGTTCTTTTTTTCCGCATTTGTCAGCGTCTAAACTTAAATTTAAAAAAGAAGGTGCGGCATGACGCCAAGAAATGTAGTTCATAACGTTGGAAAAGGTAGGGATAATACCATGTGAACCGACAGGTACGTCTTTCGCTTGTTCTTCTAATAATTCATAAGCATCTACACCGAGTTTGTCAGCAAGTTTCTTTTCCTCTTGGCAAAAAGCGTCTCGAAACCAGCGCATAACAAGGCCTGGAAAAAAGGCAATCGTTTCATATTGCCATAGGTTAGGTACGACGTGACAATTTACCCGAATTGCAGCATAGGGGTCTGTTATGGGTTCTGTAACATTCACTTCTTGTTGCCAAAAACTACCGCCACATATTAATGTTTGATCAGGCTTCACGACTCCAGTTCCGAGCGATGCCATTTGAGCATCTCCACCCCCAGCGACGACAGGAATTCCTTCACGTAATCCAGTTAATGTGGCACACTCTTTCGTAACGTTGCCGATAACGGTACCAGCTTCATTTACTGTTGGTGAAAATGGCAATGTTAAACCACATTCTTTAGCGACATCGTTATCCCACACTCTATTTTGTAAGTCAAAAATACCGGACGTACATCCGTTTGAGGGATCGATTTGCAGTACGCCGCTTAATTTATATAAAATCCAATCGTTTAACATCGTAAAAGAATGAATATTGCTATAGACGTCTGGTTCATGTTTTTTAATCCAAAGTAGGCGGGGGAAAGCACCTAGTGAAAAAGTTTGACCAGATCTTGTATATAAATCTTCTTCAAGATGTGACCTGATTTCTTTTAATTCACTAACTTCATCGGATGCGCGCCCATCAACATTTGCGCAAGCCCATATTTCTTGCCCATCTTTATCATATAAAACAAAACCTTCTCGCATACTAGTAGCGCTAATAGCTTGAATAGAAGAGGGAGAGACATTACTTCTTTGCAGAACTTCTTTCGTACATTGTTGTACAAGTTGCCAGTTTTCAATGACATCAAAATTCATAGAGCCTGGGTAACTAGGATCCGTTTTATGAATCCATTCTTTTTGACTTACCGCAATTTGATTACCTAGTAAATCAAAAAGAACAGCTCGAATGCTTCCTGTACCAGCATCAAAAGCTAATAAATGAGACATTAACAATCACCATCCTTTCGTAATAAGGAGAGGGCCGTTTCCTCATCGGTAATTAATGTATGAATGAATTTTCCTTTTAAGGCACCATAAATTGCATCTATCTTTTCTGTACCTCCAGCAACACCAATGACATGCTTCATTTTGCGAAGGATAGAGAGCGGTGTACCAATAAGGCGGTTGTGATGTGGGAGCTTTAATAAATCACCATTCGTATTGTAAAACTGCCCTAAAATATCACCAGCTCCGTTTTGACTACGAATATATGTCATCTCACGTAGTGTTAACTTTTCTTCCTTTACAATCGTAGCGTCTTGAGATAGTCCTCCAATACCGACAACGGCCGTATGTGCAAGTGAAGCGACATGAAGCATATCCTTTACACTCGGTTCTGATAAAATACTTTGTGCCATTTTTGTTGTAGATGCTAGAAACGGAGTAGGAATAATGTGAAGATCGCCTTGCATGTATTGTAAATAGTTTTGTTTTCTCGGGAGATAGTGATTTACTCCGCCAGTTAGCGTTACGATTGAAAGATTAATGGAACTTTCAAAATGAATATTTTCTAGCATTTTGCTAATCGTTTCACCCCACCCAATGCCGAGTAAATCGCCTTGTTGGAGCTGAGTTTCTAAATACTGTGCAGCAGCTTTTCCGAGAGAAGCATGATAATTGTCTATTGGAGTAGGGATAATAAAAGCATCTTTTAAGTGGAATTTTTTCATTAGGTCACGTTCAATACTTAAACAGTGCAAACCAGTACCTTTTACGTGAAATGTAACGATACCTTCACTGCGTGCCTTATCTAATAACCGGACGACTTTATTTCTAGAAATATGAAGAAGTGAAGCGATCTCCTGTTGTGTTAATTGATCTTTATAATAGTACCAAGCTACTTTAGTTAATAAATTCTCTTCAAAGTTCAGCTGTGTCATACTCGTCATCCCTTTCAACAATTGACCAATGCTTAAACATATGTGCCGTATATTTTGTTTATTCCAGTTGAAACGATTAATAGTCTGATGAAAAAAGTGTTCTAGATATGAAAAAAGGAATATACAATGCTACAAAACAAGTAGAACAAATAATCATTTTCTCAAAAAATGTTCTGTATAAAGGCAGGTGACATCATGTGGATAACGTACCTTTATTACAAGTAAAGGAAATGAGTAAGGCGTTTTCAAATCAACTTGTACTAAAAGAAGTAAACTTACAAGTAGAGCGTGGTGAGATATACGCTTTAGTTGGGGGAAATGGTGCTGGAAAATCAACATTAATGAAAATATTAACGGGGTTATATTCGTATGATAGTGGAGAAATGTATGTAAAAGGAATGAGGAAACAGTTTGCAAATCCGAAAGAAGCACACAGAGAAGGGGTTTACTTAATACCACAAGAACCACTCATTTTTCCGCATATGACCATTGAAGAAAATATATGTATCGGACTGAAAAGGAAGAAAAAGGAATTAAAAGTAAAGATTCAGCAATTAATTGACAGTTTAGGATGGGATATTGACCTTAATGAACTAGGAGGATCACTATCCATTGCGCAGCAACAGTTAGTAGAAATCGTAAGAGGATTAATACGAGAAGCCGAGATTCTTATTTTAGATGAGCCAACATCGACATTAACAACTCACGAAATTAAGAGTCTTTTTGTGCTGATGAAAAATTTACAAGAAAAAGGAATTGGGATGATATATATTACGCATCGCTTTCCAGAAATCTTTGAAATTGCCAACAAAGTAGCGATTTTACGTGATGGAATGATTATAAGCAAAGGGGATGTATGTAACTATACATATGACATGCTAATGGAGGGGTTATTGCCGCAAGGGTATAAACAAGAAGAGAAACGAGAAACAGTGCAAGAGACAAAAGAAACGAAAAAAATATTAGAAGTAACTGATGTAACGAGTCACGCTTTCGAAAATATATCATTCACTGTACATGCTGGTGAAATTGTAGGTATTGCGGGCATTGTTGGATCGGGCAGAACTGAATTAGCAGAATCGATATTAGGATTAAAATCTATAAAATCAGGTTCTATTTTATTAGAAGGAAAATCAATTGATGCATGTTCTTTGCATAAAAGACTAAGAGAAGGACTTGTTTATGTGCCAGAGGATAGAGCAAGAAATGGTATTTTCTCAATTGCATCGGTTAAAGAAAATATGACTGCAGCAAGTTTACATCGGAATTGTCGCTTTTTCATTAACCAAGAAAAAGAAAGCGCTTTAGTAGAGTCGTATATAGAACAGTTTCGAATTGTTGTACGAAGCATGGATGAAGTACTAGCATCTTTATCAGGAGGTAATCAGCAAAAAGTCGTACTTGCAAAATATCTTGCGTGTAATCCGAAAATTATTATTCTTGATGAACCGACTCGCGGAATTGATGCGAAAGCAAGGCTTGAAGTATATGAGACGATAGAAAAAATGAAAAGGGAAGGGCTCGCAATATTATTAATCTCTTCAGATATTGAAGAAATTGTCCAATTAGTAAACCGTGTATATGTAATGCGGAATGGAAAATTTGTTTCTCATTTGGAGAAAGAAAAGGTGAATGTAGATGAAGTTACACGTCTTGCTTACGGAGGTGTAACGGAATGAAACGTATGTATAAAATGCACGAAACATCTATCATACTGTTATTACTAAGTTATATTGCCATTGTCGGAATGATAAATCCAAGTTTCGTTCAACTTAACTCGTTATCTTTAATGATGAAATCTAGCGTTATTTTAGTCGTGCTAGCAATTGGTCAATCGTTTGTCTTATTTACGAAAAATATAGACGTATCAGTTGGTTCAATTATGGGATTAAGCGCAGCGATTTGCGGGATGTTGTTAACGGAGGGGTTTAGTACAATCTTGTCTATTACTGCCGCTATAATACTTGGGGCTATTATTGGTTTTGTAAACGGAGTTGGCGTTGCGAAGCTTCGAGTACCCGCTATTATTATGACATTAGGTATGTTAGGGGTCATTAGAGGTGCGATGTTAATTTTCACAGGCGGAAAATGGATTGAAGATATTCCAAACAATTTTAAGCAACTCTCATCTATCGTCATACTTGGTCTGCCAATAACTGTATGGGTTGTTCTGATTATTTTACTACTACTATACTTCTTATTAAGGAAAGTACCATACGCGAGATACTTCTATGCGGTAGGTGATAATGAAGATGGCGCGAGACTTATTGGTATACCAGTTAATAAAGTGAAGATATATGCGTTTATTATATCAGGCATAAGCGCTGCGCTCGCTGGTTGCATATTTGTTATGAATATCGGGTTCGTTCCTAACCAAACAGGTACTGGGATAGAACTACAGGTTATCGCAGCTGCTGTATTAGGAGGAGTTCATTTAAAAGGCGGAACGGGTTCTATAGTTGGAGCGGCATTAGGAGCGATATTTTTAGAGGCGATAAGCAGTTCACTCATCTTTTTAAAAATACCAGCATTTTGGAATAATGCTATTTCAGGTTTTTTATTATTACTAATCGTCATATTAGATAGTGTTATGAAAAAGTGGAGGGCAGAAAGGAGGATGAATCTATGAAGTATTTATACAGATGGGAAAGTGTTCTAATCGTATTACTTCTTATAGAATTCATTCTCTTTAGTTTTATAAGTAGTGATTTCTTAAATATTAGTAATCTCCTTTTTAGTACGAATGATTTCCTCTTTATCGCAATCGCGGCGATACCAATGACTTTCGTTATTGTAACAGGAGGAATTGATGTATCGGTCGGCTCAATAATGGGGCTCACTTCAATCTTGATCGGTGTACTTTGGATGAACGGAATACCTATTTTGTTTGCTGTCATAATAGCCCTAATCATTAGTTGCTTAGCAGGAGCTTTAAACGGAATCATTATAAAAATGACAGATGTAGAGCCACTAGTCGTTACACTCGGAACGATGTTTTTATACGGCGGAATTGCACTCGTCATTTCAGGAGGGGCAGGAGCTTCTGGATATGAAGGGATAAGTGGTTTACCTGACGCATTTGTAAAACTGGCAAACAGTAGTTTTGTAGGGATACCGAATTTATTATGGTTATTGATTATCTTAACGATTTTATGCACTGTATTGTTTCATCGTACTATTTATGGGCGCCACGTCAAATTAACAGGTGCGAACGAAAACGCAGCAAAATACACTGGGATTAAAACGAAAAAAGTAGTTATCATCGCATACATACTTTCCGGGTTAGGAGGTGGATTAGGGGGCGCTTTTTTAACTGCGTATTTCGGTTCCGCGCGTGCAGATATGGGAAGTGAAACGATTTTACCAATCATTACAGCAGTTGTATTAGGAGGGACACTTATTACAGGGGGAAAAGGAAGCATTATCGGTACTGTACTGGCAAGTATTTTTATAGGGTTAATGCAGTATGGTTTGCAAATGACGGGTTTAACAAATGAACAATCCAACGTAGTAATTGGTATTATTCTTATTCTTTCAGTTATTATAAGACATTTCAAATTACATCAATTTACAACGGGGAAAAGAAAGAGTTTGCATAAGGGGGAAATGTCATGAAGAGAAAACTAGGGATTGTATTCATTGTATGTATTTGTTTAATCGGTTTAATAGCTTGTTCTAGTCAAACGGCAGATAAGAAAAAAGCGGATGATGTGAAATTTGCATTCATTCCGAAACTAACTGGGGTTGGCTTCTTTACATCTGGTGGTGAAGGAGCAAAAGAGATGGGAGATAAACTAGGCGTACAAGTGAAGTATGATGGACCGTCTGAAGCAAGCGTATCAGGGCAAGTGAAATATATAAACAATTTTATTAACCAAAACTATGATGCACTTATGATCTCCTCTACTTCAGTGGATGGTCTATCACAATCATTGCAACGCGCTAAGAAAAAAGGGATGACGGTGTTAACGTGGGACTCTGATGTGAATCCGAAAGACCGTTCATTTTATATAAGCCAAGGTACACCAGACCAACTTGCTAACTTATTAATTGAAATGACTTCAAAGCAAATTGGAGATAAAGGAAAAGTAGCCTTCTTTTATTCTAGTCCAACAGTAACGGATCAAAATCAATGGGTAACGAAAGCGAAAGAAATTATTAAAAAGAAATATCCGAACTGGGAAATTGTAACGACGCAGTACGGTGAAAATAATGCGCAAAAATCTTTATCAGTAGGGGAAAATATATTAAAAACGTATCCAGATATTAATGCAGTCATTTGCCCGGATGCAACGGCACTACCAGCGATGGCACAAGCGGCCGAGAATTTGAAAATGGATAAAAAAGTTGTTGTAACTGGCTTCTCTACACCAAATGTTATGCGTGATTATGTAAAACGAGGAACAGTACAACAATTTGGATTATGGGATGTAAAACAACAAGGTGCACTCGCAACGTATGTAGCAAATGAAATAGTAGTAAAAGGGAGGAAGTTAAAAGTAGGGGATAGTTTCGAAGTAAAAGGAATCGGAAAAGTGAAAGTAGAGCCAAACTCCATCCAAGGTTATGATTATGAGGCAGAAGGAAACGGAATTATCGTATTGCCAGAGCGGGTTGTATTTACGAAAGAGAATATTGATAAATATAATTTCTAGTAAAGAAAAAACGTCCGAATATATCGGACGTTTTTTCTTTAGTTATGAACCGTTTCTTTTTCATTTAATCCAAGTGTACGACCAGTCGAAGTGTGAAGGTCTTGGAATAATCTTGGGTTTTCAGTTAATGAAATGCCGTAAGAAGGGATCATTTCTTTTATTTTTCCTTCCCATTCTACCATGCGGCTTGGGAAACATTTTTCTAATACTTCAAGCATGACGTGAACAGCAGTAGAAGCACCTGGTGAGGCACCTAGTAACGCAGCGATTGATCCATCAGCCGCACTAACAACTTCTGTACCGAATTGAAGAGTACCTTTACCACCAGCATCAGTATCTTTAATTACTTGCACACGTTGCCCAGCAACTACAATATCCCAATCTTCACTTTTCGCGTTCGGAATGAATTCGCGTAATTCTTCCATACGTTTTTCATGTGATAACATAACTTGCTGAATTAAGTATTTTGTTAGTCCCATTTCTTTTACACCAGCTGCTAACATCGTTAAGACGTTATTCGGTTTTACAGAACCAATTAAGTCAAGGTTTGAGCCAGTTTTTAAGAACTTAGGAGAGAACCCTGCGAACGGTCCAAATAGTAAAGCTTTTTTATTGTCTATATATCTCGTATCAAGGTGAGGTACAGACATTGGCGGAGCGCCAACTTTAGCTTTACCGTATACTTTCGCATGATGTTGCTCTACAACTTTTTGGTTTTTACATACCATAAATAGTCCGCTTACTGGGAATCCACCGATATGTTTTGATTCAGGGATACCAGTCTTTTGTAGTAGAGGTAGGCTACCGCCACCGCCGCCAATAAAGACGAATTTTGCAGTATGATGCTCAATTTTACCACTATTCATATCGTGTACTTTTACTTCCCACAACCCATTCTTTGTGCGTTTAATATTTTCGACACTATGTTTGTAGTTTAGCTCGACATTTTTAGTTTGTAAGTAATCAAACAACATACGAGTTAATGCACCGAAGTTCACATCTGTTCCAGAGTCAATCTTCGTTGCAGCCATCGGTTCGTTTGGCGCACGTCCTTCCATAATGAGTGGAAGCCATTTTTTTAATGTTTCAGGAGCATCGGAAAATTCCATACCTTGAAACAGTGGATTTTTTGAAAGCGCTTCAAAACGGTTTTTTAGAAACTCAACATTTTTTTCACCTTGTACTAAACTCATATGAGGTAGAGGCATAATAAAATCTTGTGGATTACGAATTAATTTACTTTTTACAAGATATGCCCAAAATTGTCTTGAAAGCTGGAATTGCTCATTCACCTTTACAGCCTTACCAATATCTATAGATCCGTCAGATTTTTCGGAAGTATAGTTCAGTTCGCATAGCGCAGAATGCCCTGTACCTGCATTATTCCATTCATTAGAGCTTTCTTCCCCGGCACTTGCGAGTTTTTCAAAAACTTTAATTTCCCATTCAGGTGCTAATTCTTTTAGTAATGAGCCTAACGTTGCACTCATAATTCCTGCACCAATTAAGATAACGTCTGTTTTTTGCTGCATGTTGCTCATGATAATCTCTCCATCCCCTATATTGGCAAAAAAGAGTAGGTGTTCACTATATCTAAGCCGTAAAAAGAAAACACCGCCTAGGCCCCACCTAGGTATTTACCTTTTTTGTCTCAATTATATAACCATCTCATACTCTATTATAATAATTAATAGACTAAAATATCTAGTGTTATCTGATAATTTTAAACTATTTAACGTTTTATTCGCTAAAAATCTTATTTAACAAGCTCTTTTAAGGTGGTAAATAGAAAAAAATTACAGTTTGAAATTATCTCGAAAAAGCTTACGTATCGTAAAGTGGGTAGAAAGGATACCTTTTTATGGAATTTTTGCACTAGGAATAGTAAGATTATTCTGTAAAAGTAAAAGGAGGGATACCAATGCGTACACAAGAACAAATCGCAAACTTATTTCGAAATTTTTCAATAAAGGAATGTAAAGGGTCAAGTGACGTATATGAATACTTATCAATAAAAATTGCTGAAGATGAGGAAGTACTTACACTATCTTCCTACGCCCAAGTGGGTCAACCAGTTCCAAACTTATTATTAGGCGCAGTACATTATTTATTACTAACAGGGAAAGAACATCAGTTAAAAACGTATTATAGTAGCTTAGTTGAAAATACGAATACAAATTTAGATCAAGCGTTTGATCATTTTAAAGACTTTTGTAAAGAGTACCGAGAAGAAATCATAACTTTGTTACAAACGAAACTCGTTCAAACGAATGAAGTAAGGCGATGTGCGTACTTATACCCAAGTTTCTGCTATATATTTAATAAAGTGAAAAAGCCGTTAGCGTTAATAGAAATTGGGACAAGTTCTGGATTACAACTATTTTGGGACCAATATAGCTATTCGTATGGAACAGATGAAACATACGGGAATATAAATTCGAATGTACATTTAACTTCTGAAATAAGAGGGGAAAATGTGCCTCATTTTCTAAAAGAAAGTCCATCTGTCGTAGAAAGAATCGGACTAGATTTGCATGTAAATGATTTACATAGTAATGAAGATTATTTATGGCTACGTGCACTCATTTGGCCAGAACATAAAGAAAGACTTGAAATGTTTGACCAAGCCGCATCTTTAGTAAAAAATGAATCTGTCCAACTAATAGAAGGAGACGGTGTAGAGTTATTACCATCTATCATTGAACAAATAAGTGAAGATGCAGTAATCTGTATTTTCCATACACACGTCGCAAATCAAATACCTGAACAAGTAAAATATAATTTAGAAAAACAAGTGCAAGAAATCGGCGCAAAACGTGATGTATTCCACCTGTATAACAACATGTGGGACCGGGACCTTCATATTGATTATTATATTAACGGAAACGAATATCGTGAAACGGTTGGGGAAACGGAAGGGCATGGGAGATGGTTTAGTTGGAAACTTGGGAATGAGACGCTTATTTAGATTAATAGAGGCGCCCTTACTTGTAAAAGATGGGGCATAGGCTCAAGCATTGACTAAATGGTTAAGGAATAAATTTATTAGTAACATACAAAAAATGCTTCGGAGAAATCCTAAGCATTTTTTGAATTACATTTAAACCCCATAATGGATCATGTACTTCTGTTCTGCTGTAGCTTGTACAATTTTTGAAGCTAACTCATTCAGCTCATCAGAATTTTTGAAGAACTTTGAAGATGTAACTGTTTCATAGAATATTGCTAATGATTCAGGCGGGATAATTGTAATACCGTAATAGGCTAAACCATATTCCTGATTTTTGATTGTATGGAAGTAGGTTTTCATAATTGATAAATTTTGATTTAAACTACTGATAATATCATCATCAACAGAAATACAATGATATTTCTCTGGTGTATAATCTTCGTAATTTTTTTGAGAAGTAAAATCGTCAATTATTCCAAAATCATGGACACATGCCATCATTATCATCCTTTCAGCTTTAATAAAGTGAGTTCTATTAAAGCAAAATGGTCATTTTGTTTACGTGTAATAGAAATAGTAATGTAGTTCATAAAATATCTTCGGTTCTTCTTCGTGAAAACAGTTTATTTATCGATAAACTCATCGGGAGTCCAAGTGGCAATTTCATTACCAGGTGCAGCAACTACAAGCCATTGCTCACATTGCGCTCCAGCTTGCCAACATTCATAATCATCATGAAAACCATTTACGAAAATAATTTGCCCATTCCCTAACGTAATGATTAGATGAGGGCTTTCTACGCCGAGTTGTATATCTATAACTTTTTGTCTTCTCATTTCAAATATTCTCTTATATGCTTCTTCCTCAGTATAAGCGTCAAAGTCATCTTCATTTAATGGGTATCTTTTTGGAGATTTATTAAATAAACACCATTTTGTCTCGATATTGATATATAATTGCCCCTCATAATGAACAGGATCATGAAAATTTATAAAATGAATTTTTATTGTGGTTGGAGAAATCTCAAATTGTAATCCATCAACTTGCGCTCATATAAAGAGGTTTTTTAACACATTTTCAGCGTATGTTTTATCCTCTGTATTCATAATTGAAATCCTCCTTTCCTAACAAAATATAACTTATATTTTTATTGTAATAAATAAATTTCCATGTAAAATGAATCTTTTGTAAGAAACGGGCGAATATAGTGTGAAAGATTATGAGAGGGGAACGTAATGTTGGATGAAGTACAATTGAAAGAATGGCTGTATAAAATGGAGTTTTGATGTTTTTCATTGCTCTTTAACAGCCTTGTAAAGTCATTTTTCGCTTCATCTAACAGAATAGTACGTTCAGTAATTTGCGCTATTACTTCTTTATTTGCTACGAGTTGGAAATATAAATTAAAATCAATTTCTTCAAATTTAGCTTTTGTATAATATTCCTCCAAACTAATTTTCAATTGTTCTTCAGAAAAGATAAACGACACATAAATTATAATTTCAATTATAAAATCATTGATAAATTGAATTGTTAATTTTTGATTGATGCTATACATACAATAAGTAATTAAGTGCGTGTACGATGGAGCGAATAAAGAAAAGGGTGAATGGTGCGTATGAGTTCATTTGAGCAAATGATATATGTTGGTGTCATTATGTCTACTGTACTATCCGTGCTAATTTTAGGATCTTTATATTATAATCCTCGTCTTTCGTTAACTGATTATCCGAAAGATATTCAGAAGGTAGTTTTTCCAAAATCGATTTATGAAAAAAAGCAAACGATTTACTTTAATATCGTATATAATGCTATTCTTTTCGGTACTCCTTTCGTTTCTACATATATACTACATAAGCATGAAAAATTATTATATGTTGATGCCTATGTGCATACTTTTGGTATTTTAATGATTTTTAATGTAGTAGATTTGTTTATATTGGATTGGCTAATCTTTTGCTGGATTACTCCAAGGTTTGTTGTTATTCCTAGCACAGAAGGCATGAAGGGGTACAAAGATTATAAGTTTCATTTAAGAGGGGCTATAGTCGGCACGAAATTTTTAGCAATCGTAAGTTTGTTTTTGGCAGGAATCGCGATAACTATGTAGCATAAAAACTATTGTTTCATTTTGTTTTGATAGAAGAATTCTAGGTGATTTTAAACATGTTTTTAGTTTTTATAATACAGTCTCATAAATATTAATATATGTTATATAGAGTGAAAATTTATTTTATAAAAAGGGGTGTGTTATGAAAGAAACGAATGACTCTTTAGGAAACGATTTAAAGAAAGATATAAAGTTTTCTATTATAATCCCTGCGCACAATGAAGAAAAGTACATTGGAAAATGTTTAGATTCCATTTCAAAGGCAGCGGAAGCATATAAAAATCAAACTGAAGTCATAGTGGTTTTAAATCGTTGTACAGATAAAACAGAGGAAATAACAAAGGTGTATAACTGTATTACATTAAAAAATGAAGATAAAAACTTGTCTAAAATCCGAAATGCAGGAGCCGCGATAGCTACTGGGGAAATAATCATTACTATAGATGCTGATACCGAAATGACAGAGTCTTTTTTGTCTAACGTAGATAAATATTTAGTTTCAGGTAAATATATTGGCGGCGGGGTAACTGGTAAGTTTGAAAGAATATCTTTAGGAATCTTTGTTTCCGCATTGTTACTTATAATTCCATTATTTTTTAAGTATGGGGCTATATCTGTCGGGATTTTTTGGTGCTATAGAAAAGACTTTATGGCGATTAACGGATTTAATGAAAATATGCTTATGGCAGAAGATGCAGATTTTGCAAAACGGTTAAAAGAATGGGGAAAACAACAAAATAAGAAATTCGGTACAATAAAAAATGGAATGATAACTTCGTGCAGAAGATTTGATACATATGGAGATTGGACTTTAGTTAAAAATCCAAAAATAATCTTAGCTTATTTAAAAGGAAATGATAAAAAATATGCAGATAAAACATATTATGATAATCAAGAAAGATAACTGTAGCAATTCTTAAACAAATATCCTTTCGCTCACTTCATTTTATATTTGATGAGGTGATTTTTTATGTATAGAACGTAAATGTATAAATTTGATATTCTTGAAGAAAAAGGGTTTTTTAACAACAATATATTAAGTAGTATTAATATATTGTTACAAAAGTTTTGATATTCTGTGAAAATACCTTATTTTATGGAAGTATTTGATATAATGGAAGTCAAAAAAACGTAATGGAGGCTAATATGAAAAAAATAATTGGCGCAGCTACAGCAACAGTTTTTGGGATGGGGGCTTTTACCACAGTTGCTACTGCAGAAACTATCGTAACAGCAGATGTACTCAACGTACGTGAAAAACCGACTACGGAATCAAAAGTTGTCGAAAAAGTAAAAGAAGGAGAAAAGTTAAAAGTTATACATACGGAAGAAGGATGGTCCAAAATTGATTTAAATGGTAAAGAAGTATTTGTAAGTGCGGAGTTTACAAAAGATGTGTATTATGTAACCGCGAATTTGTTAAATGTCCGTTCGGATGCAAATACTGAATCAGAAATACTTGGTAGACTGAAAAAAGATGATGTTATTGAATCAACGCACCAAGTAAAAGACGGATGGCTGCAATTTGAGTATAAAGGAAAAACAGCTTATGCAAATGTTTCTTTCCTATCAAGTACAGCACCAGTTGAAAAAAAAGCTGAAGAGAAAACGAAGCAAGTAGCGAAAGTACAAAAAACGGTTAAAGCTAAGGAAGAAGTGAAAACACAAAAGGCAGCAAAGCCTAAGGAAGAAGCGAAAATCCAAGAAGTAGCAAAGCCTAAGGAAGAAGCGAAAATCCAAGAAGTAGCAAAGCCTAAGGAAGAAGCGAAAGTCCAAGAAGTAGTAAAGCCTAAGGAAGAAGCGAAAGTCCAAGAAGTAGTAAAGCCTAAAGAAGAAGTAAAAGTCCAAGAAGTAGCAAA